>DAIOGD010000001.1:0-29275 GCA_036745395.1 Candidatus Nanopelagicaceae bacterium
AAATGAAGACAATTTTGATTAAGGCCGAACGTTCTTACCCGGTGCTAATAGGGGCTAATTTTCAATCTGAAGTTAAGAAAATTTCGGAAGCGCATGGAAAAGTTCTCGTTTTAATACCTAGAGATCTCGCTACTACTATCCTCTCTACCGTTAAATTGCCTAAAAATTGCATCGTCTTCTATCTTCCAAGTGGTGAGAAACAGAAGAGTTTTAGTAGTTTCAAAAAAGTTTTGTCTGTCGCGGGTGAAAACAACATCGGACGCACTGATGCGATTATCGGAATCGGTGGTGGAGCGACTACCGATGTCGCCGGATTTGTGGCAGCCTCTTGGCTGCGTGGGATTGATTGGTATGCCATTCCAACCTCATTGGCTGGAATGGTCGATGCTTCTATTGGCGGAAAGACTGGAATCAATACGAAATTTGGCAAGAACCTTGTAGGTGCTTTTCATTCACCCAAGAAAGTCATCGTTGATTTAAATTTCTTGAATTCACTTTCAGAACGCGACATGGCGGCTGGAATGGCTGAAGTTATAAAGTGTGGGTTTATCTCAGATTCGAAGATTTTGAAGCTCGCGACTGACTATAAAAAAAATATTGCAGAGCTTGTATCGCGAAGTATAAAGGTTAAGGCAGAAGTTGTTGCCGAAGATTTTAAGGAGGGCAAGCTGCGAGAAGTTCTTAATTACGGACATACCTTGGGTCATGCCATAGAAAAGAGTGAAAAGTTCAAAATGCGTCACGGTGAAGCAATCGCAATAGGTCTTGTTTTTGCAGCCGAATTAAGTGCGATTACCTCAAACCTAGACAAGGAAGTAGTAGACAAGCATCGTGAACTCTTAGCTAATTTGAATTTGCCGATTTCTTACAAGACCAGTGCTTGGCCAAAATTGCTTCAGGCCATGAGAGCGGATAAAAAGAGCCGTAATGGTCAGATTAGATTTATCGGTTTAAAGGCCATCGGAAAGCCAGTTTGGCTGGATAAAGTAAAAGATGCAGATTTGCAGAGAGCTTATGCGAGAATAAGTTCATGAAAATATTGGTTTTGAATGGTCCAAATCTTGGCAGACTTGACCTACGTGATAGTTCGATTTACGGGAAACTGAATTTTCAAGAATTGAAAGAGTTGATCATTAACTCAGGAAAAGGTTTAGATTTAGATTGCGATGTTCGTCAAAGCGATAGTGAAGTCGAGATGATTGGATGGCTTCACGAGGCCGCCGAGAAAAAAACTCCAGTAATTATTAATCCAGCCGCATTCACTCACTACTCATATGCGATCAGAGATGCTGCCGCGATGTGCAAGGCACCCCTTATCGAGGTTCATCTCTCAAACCCACTTTCGCGTGAAGAATTTAGACACACCTCAGTTATTTCTGGAATTGCAACTGGCACGATCGCTGGTTTTGGGCCAAATTCCTACATCCTAGCTTTAAATGCAATGAAAGATTTGTTGGGATAGGTCGGGTATTCTTCTCCAATGGCCACTACTAATGATCTAAAAAATGGAATGACCCTCGATATCGATGGTCAGCTTTGGAATGTCGTCGAATTTCAGCACGTAAAGCCAGGTAAAGGTCCGGCATTCGTGAGAACAAAACTAAAGTCGGTTTTGACTGGCAAGGTTGTTGATAAGACTTTCAACGCTGGGGTAAAGGTTGAAGTGGCTATCCTTGAAAAGCGAGACATGACTTACCTATATCGCGATGGCGATGATTTCGTTTTTATGGATGACACTACTTTCGACCAAATGAATATCTCAGAAGCCGTTGTTGGTGAAGCGGTCAATTACATGCTGGAAAATTGCAAAGCAAATGTTGCGGTACATGAAGGTAACCCACTATATGTTGAGCTTCCAGCTTCGGTTGAGATGACAGTTACATATACAGAGCCAGGCCTTCAAGGTGATCGTTCCTCCGGTGGAACAAAGCCGGCAACAATCGATACTGGAATCACAATCCAGGTACCTTTATTCATTAAGCAAGATGAAAGAATTTTGGTTGATACTCGCACTGGAGATTATCTCGGTCGCGCCAGTTCATGATTCGTTTTAATTTCTAATGAGCGCCAGAGGTAACGCCCGTAAAAGAGCGTTGGATTTTCTTTATGAAGCCGATCAGAGAAATCTGTCGGCTTTAGAACTTCTTGCCAAACGACCGGTTTTGGATCTGTCCGAAGCCGATTATGTCGGAACTCTCTTATCTGGAGTGGCAGCGCATATAGAGAAGATAGATGAACTCATCACAACCTATGCACAAGGTTGGGATATGGATCGGATGCCTGCGATAGATCGAAACATTCTTCGCTTAGCGCTATTTGAAATCCTCTGGAATGAAGAGATCTCTGATGAAGTCGCAGCTTCGCAAGCTGTTGCGCTTGCTACCTTACTTTCAACTGATGACTCGGCAAAATATGTAAATGGCATCCTAGGTCGAGTAATTGTTCAAAAATCGATCCTAATCTAGAAGTTTCGATTTAGTTATTCCCTATTAGGAAGCCCTCTGTTCGAAGCCAATCCCACATTTGAACTTCTGACTTGTTTGAAATGATCGCAAGTGTTTCCAAATCTGAGTAACGGAGCGAAAGTACTTCACCGTTCCAATCTCGACGCTTTGCACAAATGAGTGTAAGAAAAGTTTGATACATAGCTTTCGCCGGGCTCGAACCAAATTCATCCGAAGTTGCCAGGGATCGCTTCAAATCTAGGGTTATCTTTCTTTCCCCATTGCTAACAGGGGTCATTCCTGATGACTGTTGATTCTCCAGACCCAAAAGTTGGTCAAGTGGCACCTGATAAAAGGTAGCCAGAGCGATCGCTTTTTTGAGCGAAAGGGCACGATCACACCTTTCATAGGATCCAACAACGACTGCTTTCCAAAGACCCTTTGAAGAGACTTCGACATCTTTTAGGGTCAGACCCTTCTGCTTTCGAATGGATCGAATTGAGGCGGCTATCTCTTCGATAGATCTATCATTTTTAAATTCCATGCTAGAGGGTATTGGGACACGCGTGGCTTAGGAGAAAACTGTCCACAGGTGATATCTTTCTCCAGAAGTTTGGTTCCTTTAACGATCCGTCCAGAGAGGCGGCGAAGGAGTAAGTAATGACTGCTGTCCTAGATGCCGGTGATATCGACCGTGCCCTTAAGCGCATTTCACACGAAATAATTGAACGCAATCAGGGTCTTTCTAAGGTTGTAATTCTTGGAATTCCGACCCGAGGTGCCTATCTTGCAAATCGAATTGCATCGATCCTGAATAATTTGAACAAAGCCGATGCACCTGATTTTCAAATCCCCGTCGGTACGCTCGATATAACGCTCCATCGGGATGATTTGCGAATGAGGCCTCCGCGGCCGTTACTTCCCACCGTTATTCCTTCTGGGGGAATTGAAGGAAAAAATGTCGTCCTGGTTGATGATGTACTTTTTTCCGGAAGAACCATCCGAGCCGCACTTGACGCACTTGGTGAGATAGGCCGGCCGAAATCAGTACAACTTGCTGTGTTGGTAGATCGTGGCCATCGCGAGTTACCGATTCGAGCGGATTTTGTCGGTAAAAATATACCCACTTCGCTTTCCGAGAGTGTAAATGTTCGTCTGAATGAGATTGATGAAAATGACGCGGTCGAGATAACGAGCAATTCATGAAGCATCTCTTAAGCATTAGTGATCTCCAAGCCTGCGAAATCGTAAGCATTCTCGATACTGCAAAGCAACTTTCATTAGTCTCAGATGGTCCAATGAAAAAGCTACCAACGCTTCGGGGACGGACCGTTGTAAATCTCTTCTTTGAAGATTCAACGCGTACGAGGATCTCCTTTGAAAGTGCGGCAAAGCGGCTTTCGGCCGATGTAATCAATTTTTCGGCAAAGGGTTCTAGCGTCAGCAAGGGGGAGTCGCTCAAAGACACTGCGCAAACCCTTCAAGCTATGGGAGCAGATGCTGTCGTTATTCGTCATAGCGCAAGCGGTGCAGCGCAACGTCTCGCTGATTCAGGATGGATAAGCGCTCACGTAATTAACGCCGGTGATGGCACTCACGAACACCCAACACAAGCACTTTTGGATGCTTATACGATTCGTCAGAATTTCCCTGATCTAGATAAAGACTTTTCAGGGTTAGAAGTTGCGATAGTGGGAGACATTCTTCACTCTCGAGTAGCCCGCAGCAATGTGTTGCTCCTTAGGAAACTCGGGGCGGTTATTACCTTAGTTGCACCCCCAACGTTACTTCCAGTCGGAGTAGAAAGTTGGGGAGTTAAAGTTTCATACGATCTGGATTCAATCATTTCGAAGATTGATGTTGTGATGATGCTACGCATTCAAGGCGAACGCATGCATGATTCCTTCTTCCCAAGCGCCAGAGAATATTCCAGAAATTTCGGTTTAGATGGCGACCGACTTGCCTCGTTAAAAACCAAAGCGATAATCATGCATCCCGGGCCAATGAATCGCGGCCTTGAAATATCTGCCGAGAGCGCTGATTCCTTGAATTCTGTGGTCTTGTCGCAAGTTGCTAATGGCGTCTTAGTAAGAATGGCCGTGCTTTACCAATTGTTAGCCGGTGCCGACGAAGTAAATCAAACCGAAAGGGTTGCAAAATGAGTCTTCTTTTGAAAAATGCCCGGTTGCTCGATGACTCGATTGTTGATATGCAGATTGATAGTGGAAAAATTGTTGAGATCGGAAATGCGATTGCCCCATCGGCTCATTCGCAAACATTAGACCTCGCTAAGGATTTACTTATTCCTGGGCTTGTTGACCTACACACACATTTGCGCGAGCCAGGACGAGAAGACAGCGAAACTGTAGCAACCGGTTCCCTTGCTGCGGTCCGCGGTGGCTACACCGCAATCTCGCCGATGGCCAATACTTTCCCGGTCGCTGATACCGCGGGAGTTGTTGAGCAGGTATTTAGTCTCGGCCAAGAAGCTGGACTTTGCGACGTCTTTCCAATCGGCGCGGTTACCGAAGGTTTAGCTGGAAAACAGCTTGCCGAACTTGTAGCGATGGCCAATTCCAGAGCTAAAGTGCGCATCTTTAGTGATGATGGAAAGTGTGTCTTTGATCCACTACTTATGCGAAGAGCTTTGGAATACGTAAAGAGCTTCGATGGAATCATCGCCCAACATGCGCAAGAACCACGGTTAACTGTTGACGCCCAAATGAATGAAGGGGAAGTTTCCTCCCGATTAGGGCTCACCGGTTGGCCTGCAGTCGCTGAAGAAGCAATCATCGCTCGCGACATTTTGCTCGCGGAACACGTTGGAAGCCGATTGCATATTTGCCATTTAACAACATCTGGTGGAGTTGAACTTGTTAGATCCGCAAAGGCGCGAGGAATAAGAGTCACAGCCGAGGTAACGCCACACCACCTCTTGCTTACGGATGATTTGGTTTCTAATTACGATCCAGTTTTCAAGGTGAATCCACCGCTTCGAAATCAATCTGATGTCTTGGCTCTTCGAGCTGGTTTGGCTGACGGGACGATAGATATCGTTGCCACCGATCATGCGCCGCATCCATCCGAGGACAAGGATTGCGAATGGCAAGCTGCGGCGTTTGGAATGCTTGGGCTAGAGACGGCCATTTCGGTGGTAACCAAGGCGATGATCGAGACGAAACTAATTACTTGGTCCAAACTTGTGGAAGTTATGTCTCTTAATCCGGCGCGAATTGCTGGATATTCCGATCATGGCCAGAAGATCGCCGTTGGGTCTGTTGCCAATTTCGCGGTGATCGACACGGAGACCACTTGGACTGTTGATCGTAATAAGATGGCCTCGAAAAGCAAGAACACACCATTCCACGGGATGAGCCTCCCCGCTCTCGTGAAGAAAACGATATTCAATGGAAGATTAGTCAGTGATTATGTTGGGGGGATTTAGTGAGTAAAGCTTTCCTAGTCCTCGATGACGGCGCGATTTTTGAGGGCGAGAGCTGGGCTAGCACTGGAGAAACATTCGGTGAAGCAGTTTTCTCCACTGGCATGACTGGTTATCAAGAAACCCTGACCGATCCTTCGTATCATCGACAGGTTGTAATAATGACCGCACCACATGTTGGTAATACCGGTATGAACTCAGAGGATGAAGAATCCAAAAAGATTTGGGTTAGTGGCTTTGTTGTCCGAGATCCTTCTCCAGTGGTTTCAAATTGGCGAGCCACCCGTCCGCTTGAAGAGGATTTAATTGCCAATGGTGTTGTTGGGATCAGGGGAGTTGATACGCGAGCAATCACGAGACATCTTCGCGATCGAGGGGCCATGCGGGTAGGAATCTTTTCCGATACAACGCTAACCCGCGAAGAGATGGTCGTTAAAGTTAGGAAGACCCCCCAAATGAGTGGTGCTTTCTTGGCCGATGATGTTTCGACCGACAAGCCATATGTAATCCCGGCCGTTGGCGAAAAGAAGTTTGTTGTTGCAGCCCTAGATTTGGGGATCAAGGGAGCCACACCTCGCATGATGTCAGAGAGAGGGATCGAGGTTCACGTTCTCCCTTCCACATCAACGTTGGAAGAAATCCTTGAAGTGAATCCCGATGGAGTTTTCCTTTCGAACGGTCCCGGAGATCCAGCAACCATGACCGGTGTCATTTCACTAGTGCGAGAGATTTTGTCTCGAAAGATTCCGATTTTTGGAATTTGTTTTGGACATCAGATTATTGGTCGAGCACTTGGTTTTGAAACCTACAAGCTTCCATTCGGACATCGTGGAATCAACCAACCAGTAAAGAATCTTCATAATGGCCGCGTTGAAATAACTGCGCATAATCACGGTTTTGCGGTTTCGGCGCCGACGCAAGGGAATTTCAATACGATTTACGGAGCGGGATATGTTTCGCATATTTGCTTAAATGATGATGTCGTTGAAGGTTTGGAATTGTTAGAAACGCCAGCATTTAGCGTTCAATACCACCCAGAGGCAGCGGCCGGACCACACGATGCTAGTTACTTATTTGATCACTTTGCTTCACTCATGAACAGTGCGAGGGTGTAATGGCGCTGGATAAATCAATCGAAAGTGTTTTAGTAATTGGAAGCGGACCTATTGTTATCGGTCAGGCTTGTGAATTCGACTATTCGGGTACCCAAGCTTGTCGGGTTCTTCGCGCTGAAGGTATTCGTGTAATTTTAATTAACTCAAATCCAGCAACCATCATGACTGATCCTGAGTTTGCTGACGCGACATATATCGAACCAATTACTTCGGAAATTATTGAACAAATAATTATTAAAGAACGACCTAGTGCAATCTTGGCAACACTTGGTGGCCAAACGGCTTTGAATGCTGCGATTGGGCTTTACGAAGCGGGAATACTCGAAAAATACAATATTAAATTAATTGGCGCCGACATTCCCGCCATCAAACGAGGGGAAGATCGCGAGAGTTTCCGGGAGATTGTTGCGAAGGTCGGCGGGGAGTCAGCTAAATCTGTTATTTGCCATACCTTGGAGGAATGCTACGCAGCTGTTGCTGATCTCAATTACCCGGTTGTTGTTCGTCCATCTTTCACAATGGGTGGGTTGGGTTCAGGCATTGCTTATGACAAGGTTGAGTTGGAATTAATTGCTGGCGCCGGATTGCGCCACAGTCCTACAACTGAAGTTCTCTTAGAAGAGTCCATTATTGGTTGGAAGGAATACGAACTCGAGGTTATGCGAGATCACTTAGATAACGTGGTGATCGTCTGCAGTATTGAAAATATTGATCCAATGGGCGTTCATACGGGTGATTCAATAACTGTGGCTCCGGCATTGACTTTAACGGATGTGGAATATCAAAAACTCCGCGATTTAAGTATCGAAATCATTAGGGAAGTAGGGGTTGCAACCGGAGGTTGCAATATCCAATTCGCGGTAAATCCAGCAAATGGTCGGATCATTGTTATCGAAATGAATCCAAGAGTAAGCCGCTCATCTGCTCTTGCCTCAAAGGCAACAGGATTCCCGATTGCAAAAATTGCAACAAAATTAGCCATTGGCTACACCTTGGACGAGATTCAAAACGACATTACAAAATCTACTCCTGCCTCATTTGAACCAACCCTCGATTACATTGTTGTTAAAGTTCCGCGCTTTGCCTTTGAGAAATTTCCGGAGGCTGATGATCGCTTAACCACCACAATGAAGAGCGTTGGCGAGGCGATGGCGATTGGACGCTCCTTTCCTGAGGCATTACAGAAGGCTCTCCGTTCTGTGGAAAAAAAGGGAACGAGTTTTTCATTTGCCATCCCTAAAGAGCAGTTGCCGAAACTACTTGAAGAGATGCAACGTCCAACAGAACGACGCATTCAACAGATTCAACAAGCCTTATATCTAGGGGCATCCATTGAAGAGGTTTCGCGTATCACCAAATTTGATCCTTGGTTCTTGGCTCAAATCAATGCCATAAATGATGTCGCAAAGGAATTGAAAGAAGCCTCTTCGAATATTGAAGAAGTTCTTAGAAAAGCAAAGAGATTTGGTTTTTCCGATATTCAAATCGGCGAAATCCTCGACCAATCACAACTTGAGATTACCTCCTGGCGCCATCGCTTGGGTATCCGTCCTGTTTACAAGACAGTAGACACTTGTGCTGCAGAGTTCGAGGCGTTCACACCTTATTACTACTCGTCATATGATTTAGAAAATGAAATCTTGCCGAGAGAAAAGCCGGCTGTAATCATTCTTGGAAGTGGGCCCAACCGGATTGGCCAAGGTGTTGAGTTCGATTACTCGTGTGTTCATGCCGCCTTTGCTTTGAAAGAAGCGGGTTATGAAACGATCATGATTAATTGCAATCCTGAGACGGTTTCCACCGACTATGACACTTCGGATCGACTTTACTTTGAACCACTAACTTCTGAAGATGTCTTAGAAATTATTCATGCTGAAATGCAGGCTGGCCCGGTTTTGGGCGTCATAGCTCAATTAGGTGGACAGACTCCGCTTGGCCTCGCTCGAGGTTTACAAGAAGCAGGAGTGAAGATTCTAGGAACCTCCCCGGATGCGATTGATCTCGCAGAAGATCGGGGTTTATTCGGCGAATTAATGCGTACAAATAATTTGGTTGCTCCAGAATTTGGAATGGCGAATACATTTGAGCAAGCCACGGAAATCGCAGAGCGAATTGAATACCCTGTTTTGGTGCGCCCATCATTTGTACTTGGTGGTCGTGGCATGGAGATCGTTTATGACCCAGAATCCCTCCAGGGCTTTATTGAAAAGGCCACAGAAATTACGCCTAATCATCCGGTATTAATTGATAAGTTCTTGGATGATGCGATTGAAATAGATGTCGACGCACTATTCGATGGTGAAGAACTCTTCTTAGCGGGTGTAATGGAGCATATTGAAGAGGCCGGCGTCCATTCAGGAGATTCTGCATGCGTGCTTCCAAGTTACTCAATCGATAGCAGTCTGCTAAAGGAAATTCATGACGCTACTCTTAAACTGGCTAGAGGTATCGGTGTTGAGGGATTGATAAATATCCAATTTGCAATCGCTAACAATGGTACGCCGAATCAGAAACTCTATGTAATCGAAGCTAATCCAAGAGCCTCACGAACTGTCCCGTTCGTAAGCAAAGCAACTGGTAATCCATTAGCGAAATCTGCGGCTCTGATTGCAACTGGTTTGAAAATTTCAAAGCTGCGGGAGATGGGTCTGCTCCCGAATTCTGGCGATGGTGTTCCATCAGGTGTGAGTGTCAAAGAAGCAGTTTTGCCTTGGAACCGATTCCGTAGAGTCGATGGCAAAGGTGTTGATTCAGTTCTGGGACCAGAAATGAGATCGACCGGTGAAGTTATGGGAATTGCACATAGTTTCGGTGAAGCATTTTCCAAGAGTCAAACTGCTTCCTTTGGAACGTTACCCAAGAGCGGGGGAGTTTTCATTTCTCTTTCCGATCGACATAAACAATCCGCACTCGATCCAGCTAAGGAATTGATCAAATTAGGATTCAAACTTTATACAACGCAAGGAACTCATGACTTTTTCGCCGCAAATGGCGTGACAAGTAACTTGGTTCGAAAGCATTCCCAGGGACCAGGTCCAAGTGGTGAAGGTACCGCCGTTGAATTGGTTGCAAAGGGAGATGTGGGATTAGTAATAAATACCCCACTCGGTCGCGGTACCAGACAAGATGGTTGGTTGATTAGAACCGCGGCAGTTACCAGGCAGATCCCTTGTATTACAACAATCGCTGGATTTAAAGCTGCAGTGGCTGGAATCGCAGAACTAGACGGGAAGCGATATTCGATCAATTCAATTCAAGAATGGTTGAAGTTAAATGAAAAAAGCGGGCAAATATGAATCGCTTTGCGACCCAGGTAGAAGCTGAAATTGTAAGTAATAAAAAAGTCGGTGCTTATCATCACATGGTTTTATCAGTGGGTGAAATGGCCGCAAATGCTAAACCAGGAAACTTTATAGCTGTAAGTGTGGGTGATGAGAATTCCTCTATGGTTTTAAGAAGAGCATTTGCGATCTATCGTGCAAGCGAACGGGAAAGTGGCATTGGCTATATCGAATTGGTTGTTGCACCACACGGTAAGGGAAGCAACTGGTTAACGTCCCAGGAATCGGGAGCAGTCATAAAGATTGCCGGTCCACTTGGAACGGCTTTTGGTATACCGACCGAACCAGTACGGGCACTTTTGGTTGGCGGCGGTTATGGAAGCGCGCCCTTATTTGGACTTTCGGAAGTTCTTAAAACAAGGGGCTGTCGCGTCGATATGATTTTGGGTGCATCGACAGCTATGAAAATTTACGCTCCGCTTGAGGGCAAACGTTCAGTAAGTAGCCTTGTTATAACCACCGATGACGGTTCAACTGGTATTGCTGGAAAAGTTAGCGATGTACTTGCCGAAGTTATTGATGAGAATCAAATCGATATCGTTTATTCATGCGGTCCGATGGGAATGCTAGAAGCTATTACGAAGGTTACAAAGGAAAAGGGTGTTCTCCATCAGTGCGCAATTGAGGAATCGATGGCCTGCGGGATAGGAATATGTATGACCTGCGTTATCCCACTAGAAGATGATTCGGGAACCATCAGAATGGTTCGCTCATGCATCGAGGGTCCTGTAGTTGATGGCGAACGCGTAATTTGGGATAGCAATCGCAAGATTCCTGAGGGAACTTGGGGTAAGTAAGTGTCCTTCGATTATTCAACTCATCTAGGTTCGGCAACCTTTGATAACCCTATTTTCACTGCGAGTGGTTGTGCAAGCAGCGGCAAGGAACTAAGCAAATTTATTGATCTTAGAGAATTGGGTGCCTTGGTTACGAAATCAATCATGATCAAGCCTCGTTCTGGTCGCGCAACTCCGCGAATGGCCGAAACGGCAAGCGGGATGTTGAATTCAATTGGGCTTCAGGGCCCCGGAGTAGATATTTTTCTAGAAAAAGATGTCCCTTGGTTGGCCGAACAACAAGTTTCAACCGTTGTAAGTATTGCGGGGGAAAGCGTTGATGAATATGCAGTTTTAGCCCGAAAAATGCGCAATGTTCCAGGGATAAAGGCCCTTGAAGTAAATATCTCATGTCCGAATGTAGAAAATCGTGGAATGGTTTTTGCTTGCAATCCTGTAACAGCGCGGGCTGCTATCGAAGCAGTGCGTAGAAATATCGGAGGTGAGCTTCCGATCATTGCAAAACTATCTCCTGATGTAACGGATATTGTGGAGATAGCAAGTGAAGTTGTAGCCGCAGGCGCTGATGCGCTTGCCCTTATTAATACTGTTCTTGGCATGGTGATCGACACTCGAATTATGCGACCTAAATTAGCCGGTAAAACTGGTGGCTTGTCCGGGCCTGCAATCAGACCCGTAGCGGTTCGAGCGATCTATCAAGTGCATGCGGCGATGCCTAATGTAAAAATTTTGGGAATGGGTGGAGTTTCAAATGGTAATGACGCCCTTGAATTAATTCTCGCTGGGGCCAGCGCCGTATCTATCGGCACCGCAAATTTCGGAAATCCAGAAGCAACAATGATTATTAAGAGCGAGCTCGAGAATTTATTGATTGAGCGCGGTTTCAATTCATTGAAAGAAGCTGTCGGTTACGCGCATAGGCCGGAGGAGTCTTGAAACGAATAATTCTCGCCTTAGACACCAAGAACCTTGATGATGCGAACAATTGGATTTCTGCCACTAAAGAAAATATTGCCTATTACAAAGTAGGTTTGGAATTCTTTTTGAAATTTGGTTCCGAAGGGCTATCGCAGTTGCGAGAGAATCACGGAGTTAGCTTTTTTCTTGACCTTAAACTTCATGACATTCCAAATACCGTCGGCGAGGCTACATCATCCATTGCACATCTAGAACCCACTTTTTTAACGGTACATGCCAGTGGTGGAAGTGAAATGATTAAGGCGGCGGTTGCAAACGCTGGAAAAATTTCTGTCACTGCAGTAACAATTTTAACATCGCTAAGCGATGAAGAACTTAAATCAATTGGTTTTGCAAAAACTGCCTTGGAGAGCGCGGTCAATCTCGCCAAGTTGGCAACCGATGCCGGAGCGACTTCCATCGTGTGTTCGCCATTTGAAGTTAGTGCCATTCGATCGGCTGTTGGTCCTCAAATCAAATTGATAACACCAGGTGTTCGACCTGAAGGTTCGGATATCGGTGATCAAAAGCGAGTTATGACTCCGAGACAGGCAGTCGATAGCGGAGCTGATTATTTGGTTATTGGTCGACCAATAACTCAATACGCCAAAGAGTCGCTCTCTGCAATGAGCGAGGCAAGTTCTAAGATTGCCAACTCGATCTGAGCTATGAGAAGTTGGATTTTAACTAGTGGCGCAAGACCCTCCCAAGCTATCTGATCTAGAGCGCAAGCGCGCCAGTGAAATCGCGGTAGCTTCGAGAAGAGATCGCTCAGTCGCTAAGTCGGAACTGATCGCCGGTCGCATCAGTATCTTTGATCTTATAAATGATCCTCGACCAGCTATTCAAAAGATGCGGGTGTTTGATCTGCTACTTGCGGTGCCAGGGGTGGGTGATCGTCGTGTTTACCTATTGATGGAGAAGTTCGGGATTTCGAAAGGTCGTAGAATAGGAGGACTTGGCCCGAAACAAATTTCCGCACTTAGAAGTGAGCTGATTTTGAACAAGAAAGAACCAAAGCAAGGTTCCTTAATCGTCATGTCCGGTCCTGGCGGAGTTGGAAAAAGTACGATCACAAATGCTCTTAGAAATCATCCAAGTATTTGGGTTAGCGTCTCTGCTACAACTCGAGAACCGAGAGAATCAGAGTCAGACGGAATTGACTATTTTTTTCTAACAGATGAAAAGTTTGATCAGATGATTAAAGCTGGAGAATTCCTAGAATGGGCGGAATTTGCCGGAAATCGGTACGGCACTCCCAAGGCTCCAGTTGAAGAGGCTAGACGTTTAGGAAAACACGTACTTCTTGAAATAGAAATTGCAGGAGCTAGACAAGTTCGCATTGTTGAACCGAATGCACTGCTTGTCTTCATTTCCCCGCCATCGTGGGAGGAACTAGTGGCTCGACTTACCAACCGAGGCACGGATTCTCCGGAGCGAAGAGCCGCCCGGTTAGCCCTGGCAGAAGAGGAAATGGCTGCCGCAGACTCGTTCGACCATATCCTGATAAATCACTCGGTAGAGGGGGTAGCAGAGCAACTGCTATCCTTGGCCTCTACTCGAGGTTAGTCGAGTCTTTTAGATTTTGAATACTCTTAAAAAGGGGAACGCGCATGACAACAATGGATGGTATTACAAACCCACCTATCGATGAACTATTAGATGCAGCTGGATCAAAGTACAGCTTGGTTCTTTATGCGGCAAAGCGTGCCCGTCAAATCAACGCCTACTATTCACAACTGGGTGAAGGACTTCTCGAATATGTTGGTCCACTAGTTGAAACCTATGTACATGAGAAGCCACTTTCGATCGCACTTCGCGAAATCAATGGTGGACTTTTGACAATTGAGAATCTTGAACCAATTTCGCCAGAAACGCCTGCTTAAAACTTCCTAAATGCAAAATCAATCCCCAGAATTCCCAATGGGGCAAGAAGTAATCCTTGGCGTTGGTGGGGGAGTTTCGGCTTACAAGTCTGCTGAACTTCTTCGTCGTCTTCAAGATATCGGTCTTGGTGTCACAGTCATTCCGACGGCAGCAAGCTTAAATTTTGTTGGCCTCGCAACTTGGGAAGCGCTATCTGGCCGCGAGGTACCAAATAACCTTTGGAACAATATTCATGATGTACCGCATATCAAGTTAGCCAAAGAAAGTTCGGCAATTATCATTGCGCCGGCAACCTTTGATTTAATTGGGAAAATTGCAAATGGCTTGGCAAATGATCTCTTAACAAATGTTGTTGCCGCGGCAACATCACCAATCATTTTGGTACCCGCAATGCATACCGAAATGTGGCTAAATCCAATAAATCAGGAGAACGTCTCCAAATTGAAGAAGTCGGGTATTTTCGTCATTGAACCCGAGGTGGGTCGAATGACCGGTGAAGACAGCGGGATCGGTAGATATCCAGAGGTAAGTAATTTGATCGCAGAAATATCTAGGGTTATGTCGATTAATTCTGACTATTTAGGCAAGAACGTCTTAGTAACTGCTGGTGGAACCAGAGAGTTCTTGGATCCAATTAGGTTTATTGGAAATATTTCAAGCGGCAAACAAGGTTTTGCAATAGCGAAAGCGGCAAGGTTCCGGGGAGCAAAAGTAACCTTGATCGGCGCGAATGTTGATGCACCTTCGATACCTGGAATTGAATTCATCAAAGTAGAGACCGCTGATCAAATGCTTGCGGAAATTGATTCGCGGCTTATTGACTTAGATTTGCTTGTGATGAGCGCAGCTGTGGCAGATGTTAGGCCGGCTAAAAGGTCTGATTCAAAAATTAAGAAAAGTGAGCTAAAGGGCATTGATGTAATTGCAAACCTTGATATTTTGCAAGAGATTTCAAGCCGAAAAGAAACAAAGTTGTGTGTTGTTGCATTTGCCGCAGAAACTGATGGAGACATTGAGGCGGAAGCAAAGCGCAAACTATTTGCAAAAGGAGCGAACTTGATCTTCGCTAATGATGTTTCGGAAGGAAAAGTATTTGGCAAAGACGAGACATCTGGCTTCCTGCTTGATTTGGAAGGTAATCGGGTCGATTTCCCACATGGCTCCAAAGACACGCTGGCCAAATTGTTATTAGATCAAGCTAAAAATAAGTTAGGTTAATCCAATGAGCAAACGACTATTTACCTCTGAATCAGTAACCGAAGGTCATCCAGATAAGATGGCAGATCAGATTTCTGATGCCATTCTCGATTCACTTCTCGGTCAAGATTCAAAGAGCCGCGTTGCCGTTGAAACTCTGATAACAACTGGCCAAGTTCACGTCGCCGGGGAAGTTACAACAAACGGTTACGCAGACGTGATGACGATAGTCCGCGATACAGTTCTAAACATCGGATATGACTCTTCAGAAAAAGGCTTTGACGGAAATTCTTGTGGAGTCTCGCTCTCTATTGGTCAGCAATCTCAAGATATCGCACAGGGCGTAGATAGTGCCTTTGAAAAGCGCGTTGCTTCGTCAGCAGACCCTCTTGACCTTCAAGGCGCCGGCGATCAGGGATTGATGTTTGGATACGCTTGCAAGGACACGCCAGAGCTCATGCCGCTACCTATTCACCTAGCCCATCAATTATCGCTTCAGCTTTCGAAGATTCGCAAAGATGGATTGGTAAATTATTTACGGCCTGATGGAAAAACCCAAGTAACTATCGAATACGACGGCGACAAGGCATTGGCGTTAAATACGGTTGTGATCTCTACACAACACGCTCCAGAAGTTGATTTGGAGAAGACGCTCGCACCAGATTTGAAGAAGCTTGTTATCGACCCGATTATCAAAGATCTTGAGATTGATACCAAGGACGTTCGAGTATTGATCAATCCGACTGGACGTTTTGTTATCGGTGGCCCTATGGGAGATGCTGGTCTTACAGGCCGAAAGATAATTGTTGATACTTACGGCGGAATGGCCCGCCATGGCGGAGGTGCTTTCTCAGGTAAAGACCCTTCTAAAGTTGATCGAAGTGCGGCATACGCAATGCGTTGGGTAGCCAAAAATGTTGTAGCTGCTGGCTTGGCTACGCGGTGCGAAGTTCAGGTTGCCTATGCAATTGGAAAGGCGCAACCGGTAGGACTTTTTGTCGAAACATTCGGTACCGAAGTCGTTCCTGTTTCGAAGATAAGCGATGCTGTTTTGGAAGTATTTGATTTAAGACCTGCCGCAATCATTCGGGACCTAAATCTTCTTCGTCCAATTTATTCGGCGACAGCTTCTTACGGACATTTTGGTCGCGAATTGCCGGATTTCTCGTGGGAGAAGACCGATCGCGCTGCAGCTCTGAAAAGCGCTGCTTCAAATTAAATTGGAGTGGCGGTCGTGAAGCCACTGCGTTTAAAACGGGAAGTTTATCTCCAGCCTGGTGAGATAACTGACGATCTGCCTTTGGCCAAAGTCTTGGTAGATACTGGAATCGCTCATTTAGACCAACCCTACGACTATTTGGTTCCAAAAAAGTTTGAAAATGAAATTAAGGCCGGTTCGTTCGTAGAAGTGGATTTTGCTGGAAAAGGTAGAACAGGTTTGGTTCTGGCCCGTAGAGAAATGTCAGATGAGGCTACTGCCGCTAAAACCATCTCTAAATCAATTGGGAATTTTCCGATAGTTACAAATGAAATTCTTAAACTCGCCTCGCAAAATGCGAAAGAATTTGCGGGTGATTTCTTTTCAGTTATGAAATCGGCCATTCCTGATCGAGTGGATTCCGTTGATCGGAAACTGGCTCCCGAGACGATTGATTTAATCCAGAAGAGAATCGAACTAAGCGAGGAATTGGTTCAATCGCCTAACAAATCCAAACCCCTTTATCTTCCCCTCTCAGATTATTCGCAGATCTATAATCGGGTTGAAAAACTCTTAACCCAATCAACGAATAGCTCACAGGTACTTTTGGTGGTGCCAGATCAACGGGAAATAGCCATACTTGAAAGCGAACTTTCACATTTAGATCCTCTTATTTTGACAAGCGCACTTACAAAAAGTGAAAGATATGGCAATTTTCTAGAGATCCTTAGCGGTAAAAGGAAGTTGATAGTAGGAACTAGATCGGCAATATTTGCCCCCCTATTACCTCGATCTGAAATTATTGTTTTCAATGACCAAGATCCTTCAATGTACGAGAAGCGAAATCCCTATTGGAATGTAAGAGATGTAGCGCTGATGAGGGGCGGTAAACATAATCTTACGTTCATTTCTTCTTCACCATCATTAGAAGTTTTAGCCCTTATAAAGGGTTCTAGGCTCTCAACAGTTACAGTAAAAAGCATCATTAGAGAGAGAAAGTTAAAACAATTTACTCCAAAACCTGGTGAGAGCTATTTGAGCGCCATCAAAGATGGACTATCAAAAGGAAATGTTTTAGTAACTATTAACGATCCGGGATATATTTCCTCGTTTGCTTGTGGTAATTGCCGAAATATCTCCCGATGTGAGTGCGGCGGTAAGCTTTTTCTGTCAAAGGAATCGGAAGCGCCTAAATGCGTCATTTGCCAAAAGGCTTATGCAAATTGGCATTGCGAATGGTGCAAGAGTGATCGTAAACGCATCGTTGCCAGGGGCTCTGAGAAACTTGGAGAAGAGTTAGGAAAATCTTTCCCGAATATCCGAATTCTCCTCTCTAAGGGCAAGAATAGAGTTGACATCCTTCCCAATCTGAGTGAGAACGCACTTGTTATCTCAACATACGGGTGCGAGCCTGCGGGTGAATACAGCACTTATATTGGGCTCAATCTTGAGTTTGCCTTCGCTGGTACGAAACTCAGGTCCTTCGAAGAAACTCGACTATCTGTTGTAGATAATCTGTTGAAAGTTAGCTCCGGTGGCGATTTTTTCCTTGATCTTCCAAATGATCATCCATTTATCCAAGCCCAATTAAGCGGAAATTTTTCAAAAGATTTGGATTTAGAGATGGAATCTCGGACCAATGCAAAGCTTCCACCTAGATTTCGGATTGCCTCAATTACAGGTGCGCAAGGTGAATTGCGAGATCTTCAGGATCAAATTTCGAGAATTGATTTTCTAGAGAAGAATTCTGTTTTAAGATCTATATCCGGCGAGAATGTTTGGGAGCTTATTATCAAATCGAAAGATGAAGGTAGTGCCGGATTCTCCAAGTTCCTTTCTGACTTACGCAGGTATCGTTCTCTGAAGAAATTGAAGCCTTTTGATATTAGGGTCGATCCCTTTAGCCTATAGTTCTTACGCATTAGTTAGCGAGAGGTTCGTAATTGCAATAGAATTAAGTCATGTCAATTCAACCGATCAGATTGTTTGGTGATCCAGTACTGACAACTCCGGCTTCGCCCGTAACCGATTTTGATAAAGAGTTGCGAACACTGGTTTCGGATTTGGTAGACACAATGCACGAAGCTCCGGGAGTTGGCCTAGCCGCACCGCAAATAGGCGTGAGCTTACGTGTATTTGTTTGGGACTTAGATGATCAAATTGGTCACTTAATAAATCCAACCTTGGATTTGAGTTCTGAAATGCAAGACGGGGAAGAGGGTTGCCTAAGTTTCCCAGGACTTTCCTATGAAACCCCTAGAGCCTTTCGAGCAGTTGCAAAAGGTTTTAATATGCATGGTGAACCGGTATTGATCGAGGGTACAGAGTTACTCGCCAGATGTTTACAACATGAAACCGATCACCTTGATGGAATTGTTTTTATTGACCGACTCTTAAGTGAAGAACGTAAACAAGCGATGGCAGATATAAGAAATTCTGAATGGTTTGGTCAAGCCATGGATTCTGGTTTTAATCCACAAATTAAGATTAGTCCGCACTCAACCAATGGTCTAGGAATTTAATTGCAAATATCTGTTGCTAGTTCTTCGCCGATTGCGAGAGAACTAATTGAGTGCCTGTTGGCATCTGATCATGACTTGGTTTCGCTTATAACGAATCCAGATAAAGCTACTGGCCGAGGGAAAAAGATTGTTCCAAACGAGCTAGCTGAATGGGCCTCATTAAAGGGTTTAAATGTCGCTAAACCTGCTGATACTTCGGAACTTAATCGCCATCTTTTAAGCGCTCAACCACAACTGATCGTAACGATTGCTTACGGCCGAATAATTCCTGTGGAACTATTACATGGACCACGTTTCGGTTGGGTGAATATCCACTTTTCATTACTTCCAAAATATCGTGGTGCAGCGCCAGTCCAATGGGCCTTAATGAATGGGGAGAAGAAGACCGGTTTCACTATCTTTAAACTCGATAAAGGTATGGATACCGGCCCAATATACGTTTCGAAAGAAGTTGTTATCAAAGATGGCGACACAACCGATTCGCTCCTGAAGGAACTGACTCATCTAGCCGCAATGGATTTATTGGAATTAGTCAAAGTGATAGGAAAAACACGAGCAACACCACAACCACTCACTGGAGCAACCTACGCACCAAAGATTTCTAAAGAAGATGCAAAGATTGATTGGCAAAATCCAACTGAAAGTATTTTGTCGAAGGAACGTGCGCTTTCGAGTAATCCTGGGATTTGGACAACTTTCAGAGGTGAGCGATTGGGACTCCATGGTTTTTCCGAATATCTCGGCGAGAATACCCTTATAAATCCGGGAGATATCGAAGCTGTCAATG
This sequence comes from Candidatus Nanopelagicaceae bacterium, assembly GCA_036745395.1. Classification (GTDB taxonomy): domain Bacteria; phylum Actinomycetota; class Actinomycetes; order Nanopelagicales; family Nanopelagicaceae; genus AAA044-D11. The sequence continues at coordinate 19,688 of DAIOGD010000001.1, forward strand.
GCAGATTCCTAGTTCGTACCAAAGATAGCGTTATTGAGATAGTTGAGTTGACCCCAGCGGGCAAGAAGCGAATGTACGGCGCAGATTTTATACGCGGAGCAAGACTCACAGCCGGTGAGAAGTTTGAATAATTCAAAACCCTTTAAGAAACCAAACCCTGGAGCCGCAAGACTATTGGTTTTCAATTTGGTCACCCAGGTAAATCGCGAGGGTGCCTACGCAAATTTAAGACTGCCTTACCTTTTGCGCGAGTCAAAACTCGATCAACGCGACAAGTCTTTCGTCACCGAACTGGCTTACGGAACTATTCGGATGCAAGGAAGGCATGATTTCGCAATTTCTGAGCACTCAGATCGAAAAATCGAGGAAATTGATCCTGTCGTTATAGATTTATTGCGAATAGGGATACATCAACTGCATTTCATGCGCGTCTCCCCACATGCGGCGGTAAGTGAGACAGTCGAACTCGCAAGAATGATTGCGGGTGAATCGAAAGCGACTTTCATAAATGCAATTCTGCGCAAAGTTAGTTCCGACGTAGACTTATTTAAGCGGGTGGAAGAAAATTCAGAATTGGGAGAATTGGATAAATTCTCAATTCTTTATTCGCATCCTAAATGGATAGTTTCAGCCTTTTATGACCTGTTGCGAGATTGGGAGAGTGTTCGCGAGCTCTTAATCGCCAACAACACTCCTGTAGCGCCCAACTTGGTTGCGTGGCCGGGTAAAAGTACGGTCGAAGAACTTCTTCAAACTGGGGGAGAGAAACTCTCATTAGGGTCATTCTCGGTTCTTTCGAACAGGACCCCTTCCGAATACCCGGCAATCTGGGAAAGGCGAGCAGGAGTTCAAGATTGTGGCTCGCAGAAATTGACTGAGATCTTCTTTGAAACAAAAACCGATGAAGATTTGAGTTGGTTGGATATGTGTGCCGGGCCTGGAGGTAAAGCAGCCCTATTGGCTTCTTTAATAAATGTTAACAAACCAGATGATACATTTTTGGCCAATGAAATTAGTCCGCACAGAGCTGATTTGATCGCAAATGTGATTCCACGAAATCAAATATCTGTTTTGGATGGAACTAAATCAACTGAATTTTCTCAAAAATTTGATCGGATTTTAATTGATGCTCCGTGCAGCGGACTAGGTGCGCTAAGGCGTCGTCCGGAAGCAAGGTGGCGAAAGAATTTAACGGATCTAAAAGGACTTCTAGAGCTTCAAAGAAATCTTTTGGATTCAGGGGTCGAACTCTTGAATGACGGTGGAATTTTGGGGTATGCCACTTGCAGCCCGCATCTCTTAGAGACAAAGGGCCAAGTTTTGGACTTTTTGCATAGACACAAGCAAATGCGTCCTGTTCAAGTGGGGGAATATGCCTCAGATATCCCCGAGGCCATAACGGCTGATGGTAATTTACAATTCTGGACCCATCGGGATTCGAGTGATTCTATGTTTATGGCGCTATTCCGCAAGGAAGGATAGATCTTGATTCGTATCTGCCCTAGTATTTTAAATGCCGATCATGATAATTTGGCAAGTGAAATGGCCAAAGTATCCAAAGATGCTGACCTTATTCATCTTGACATAATGGACAACATCTTCGTTCCCAATAAGACCTTTTCGCTTGACGAATCGAAAGAAATAATTTCTCAAAGTTCTTTGCCAGTTGATGCACATTTAATGGTTATCAATCCGAATGTCGTCGCGCCGGCATATGCCCAGATGGGCTGTAACAGCGTTACCTTTCATTATGAGGCTGCCGAGAGTATTGATTCGGCGCGAGAGATATCGAAATCAATCAAGGAATATGGTTCGAGGGTCGGTCTTGCTTTAAAGCCGAAAACAGATTTTTCGGTGGCGATCGATCTTATTGAATCAATCGACATGATTCTTGTAATGACGGTTGAACCTGGCTTCGGCGGTCAAAGTTTTATGGAGGAGATGATGAGCAAAGTATCTACTGCCAGACGGTATCTGGATGAAAAACATCTAAGCAATATCTGGTTGCAAGTTGATGGCGGCATCTCCTTAGAGACCATTTCAAAGGCGGCAAAGGCTGGTGCAGATTGCTTTGTTGCAGGCAGTGCCGTTTACAAATCCGCAAACCCAGGCGAAATGTGTCGAAATCTGCGCACCGCAGCGCAAAATCTTTGATCTTAGCTCGCGATTAATTAATCGCGAATGAAGCGGCTCTTAGGTTAAAATTAGTTATGAAAACCTTTGATGATCTATGGTCAGAATTGAACGATAAGGCAAAAAGTAGACCGACCGGATCTAAAACCGTCTCAGAGTTGGATTCCGGTGTACACAATATTGGAAAAAAGGTTCTGGAAGAGGCTGGGGAAGTTTGGCTAGCAGCCGAATACCAAAGTGATGATGATTTAGCACTTGAGATTAGCCAGTTGATTTATCATCTTCAAGTCATAGCTATTGCAAGAGGTTTGTCCATTGATGCTATTTATAGCAAACTATAGGAGTTGATGTGACACTACGTATTGCCGTTCCTAATAAGGGCTCACTTTCTGAAAGTGCAACGCTTATGTTGAAAGAAGCCGGTTATCGCCAAAGAAATGACTTGCGCGATCTGGTCTTTATTGATCCTGATAACGAAATAGAGTTTTATTATTTGCGACCACGGGACATAGCGATTTATGTGGGAAATGGGGAATTGGAAGCGGGTATTACTGGACGCGATTTATTAATAGATAGTGCGGCGCCAGCATCGGAAATTCTCGCCCTTGACTTTGGAAAGTCAACTTTTAGATTTGCTGCTCCAAACGGAAGCAACATCACCGAAAAGAATCTAGCCGGTAAGAGAATTGCAACTGCTTACCCTGGACTGCTTGCGCGCTTTTTGGAAGAAAATAAATTTAAGGCCGAAATAGTGAAGTTAGATGGTGCGGTTGAAAGTGCGGTTCGTTTGGGAGTTGCGGATGTTATTGCCGACGTGGTCTCTACTGGAGGTACGCTCCGCCAGGCTGGGCTTGGCATATTTGGTGAGGTTATTCTTCAGAGCGAAGCTGTCCTGATTGAACGATCCGGCGTGAGCAGAAATCCAGCCTTGGACACTCTCGTTCGACGTTTGAATGGCGTTGTAATTGCACGTCAATACGTTTTGGTTGATTACGATGTTCAAAACTCCGACTTACAAAAGGCTTGTGATTTAACGCCGGGAATTGAATCACCAACGATTTCCCCACTACAAAAAAGAGATTGGAACGCAGTACGCGCAATGGTTCCAAAGAAAGATGTTAATCGGATAATGGATGAGCTTTGGGCTATCGGAGCTAGGGGAATTTTAGTTACCGACATTCACGCTTGTCGTCTTTAGAGAAGTTCTGCAGAGGCCTCTTCGACTTCTTCTCGACTAATTCCCATCAGGTAAAGCACGGAATCTAAGTAAGGCGTTGTGATTGCACTATCGGCTGCCTTCACCACAGTAGGTTTCGCATTGAATGCAATTCCGAGCCCAGCCAGCGCGATCATGCCAAGGTCGTTCGCTCCGTCGCCAATAGCTACCGTCTGAGCCAAACTAACGCCTTCTCGTTCTGCAAAGGCTGTTAAACCGCGGGCTTTTGCTTCACGATCAATTATCTCACCCGTTAAATTTCCAGTGATTTTTTCATTCAAAATTTCCAGAGTATTCGCCCGATAGAAATCGACATGCAATTCATTGAGTAAATCCTCAATAACATTCAAAAATCCACCAGAAACAACACCAACTTTATGGCCCATTTTATGAAGCGTTCTAATCAAAGTGCGCGCCCCTGGAGTGAGGATCAATTCTTTCCGCACATCCTCAAGAATCGATGCATCGCATCCCGCGAAGAGAGCAACGCGTTCGCGTAGTGATTGCTCAAAATCTAATTCACCGCGCATCGCTCGTTCGGTTATTTCAGCTACCTTAGGCCCGACCCCAGCTTTATCTGCGATTAGATCAATAACTTCTTGTTGAATTAAAGTTGAGTCCATGTCAAGCATGACTATTCGCTTTGCGCGCCTAATTAAGCCATTATTTTCAACTGCTATATCTAGCCCGCTTTCTCGAGCAACTGTGGCTAATTCACTGCGCAACCTTGAAATAAGATCACCCTTTTGGACATCATGCGAGGTGGAAAAGCATACTTCGATAGATATTGCAGTTACCGGGTTAGTTGCGGTTCGTTGGATTCTTTCAATATTTCCACCAAGATCTGCAATCTTCTTTGCCACTTGAGCTAATTGACTTGGTGTGAAGCGCTTGGAAAGCACCGCGATAAGAATTTCGGGTGTCTTGGAATAATGTTGCGTTGAAATGTCAGCAAAATCAATCGCCAAATCAAGACCTGAATTTTCCGCCATCTTGACTAGATCGCCTTCGATTGCTTGTGCGTGCGCTGGGTCAAGTGCGATGAGCGTGGTTAAGATCAGACGATCTCGTATAACTACTTGCTCTACATCAAGTATTTGAATTGAAAAAGGGGCTAGGGTTTCATAAAGCTGTTCGGTGATTCCAGGCGAATCCTTACCAGCTAAAAGAATCAATCCGGTGAACTTATCTGTAGCGGTTGATGGCGCTTCGTTCTTTGGATGATTCACAAGGGTAGATTAACGCTATATCCAACGTTCTTATCGTCTATAAAGGTATCTTTAGGGCATGGAAAGTGTTTTGGATTTTGATGCCGTCACTGTTACGCGTGGTGGGAAGAAGATCCTCGGTCCATTAAGTTGGAAAGTTAACATCGGCGAGCGATGGGTCGTCCTCGGTCCAAACGGAGCCGGGAAAACAACACTTTTTCAAATAGCTGCAACTCAAATGCATCCAACATCGGGAAGGGCTTCCATCCTTGGCTCGACGCTTGGGAAGGTAGATGTATTTGAATTACGGCCGCGTATTGGTCTTATGGGAAATTCGTTGCTTGGCTACTTCCCTGAGGACGAAAAGGTTATTGATGTAGTGCTAACAGCGGCTTACGGGATATTAGGTAGGTGGCGTGAGGATTACGAACTTTGGGATGAATCAAGAGCCGTGGCTTTGTTAACTACCCTAGGCGTTCGCGAGTTAGCTTCGAGAGATTTTTTCACCTTAAGTGATGGAGAGAAGAAGCGAACCATGATTGCGCGAGCGTTGATGGCTAATCCCGAATTGCTACTTCTCGATGAACCGGCCTCTGGTTTAGATCTTGGCGGGCGAGAAGATTTACTTCGCCGCCTTGAAAATCTTGCGAATGATGAGTCGGCACCAGCCACTTTAATCATCACGCATCACATCGAAGAGATTCCGGCTAGTACGACGCACGCCCTGCTATTGCGCGATGGGGAAGTAGTGGCAGGCGGCGAAATTAGTGAAGTTCTAACCGATGAATATGTTTCCGCCGCTTACGGCTTGCCAATTAAGGTAACCCAAATCGGGAATAGGTTTACAGCAAGCTCTTTCTAATTTTACTTAGTTGCGATTTTCCCAACAAGATTTAGATTGGTAGCAACTGAATTTCCAATAAATAGTGCAAAGAGTGCAGTCCCGATCCCTATACGACCGCCGAGCAAGGCACCGATTATTAGCGCGCAGATTTCTATGCAAAGTCTTACTCGACCAACCCTGACTCCAGTTTTTTTATGGAGTGCTGTCATTAATCCATCTCTGGGCCCCGGGCCTAAACCGCAGGTAATGTAAAGCGAAGAACCCGCACCTACGAGAAAGATTCCAAGAAAAACATAAAGGACTTGTGCTAACGGAGCGCGATCAAGTGTTGGAAAATGATCAACACCGATTTGAATTGCAGTCGCAATAATAAGGATATTCATCACGGTACCAAATCCAGGCTTTTCTTTTAGTGGAATCCAGAGAAGCAAGACGATTGTGCTGATCAAAAAAGTACACATACCAAGAGAGAATGGCGAATGTTTCGAAAGGCCCTGGGCTAATACCGACCATGGGGCATTTCCGATATGAGCGTTGATAAGGCAAGCATCACCAAAACCGAAAATTGCCAAGCCGATGACTAGTACAAGGATGCGGTCCATCTTTAATGACCAACGAGATGTCGCGGTCCAGGGAGTTTGCGGGATAGTTTTAGAAGGCCTAAGAAATTGAACTAACTTTTCGGTGAAGCTCATCTCTTTCACTGTTACAGTTTATCTGCTTTATTCAACGTAAGGGCGGGATTCAGTGTTTATAGGTCTAGGAACCGTTTTAAATATAGCAACAATAAGTCTTGGTTCCGTTTTAGGGATATTTCTAGGTTCACGATTTACTCTTCGAACTCGAGAAACGATTACTACGGCACTCTCGTTTATTACGCTACTTGCTGCGGCAGATTCCATCAAAAGCCTCTGGGATCCAAGTTATTTCAACGAATTGCCCAAAGGGTGGTCAATTCTTGTTATTTTGCTAGCGATGCTTATCGGAACGCTACTAGGCGTGAGATTGCGTATTGAAGAGCGATTGGAAGTGCTTGGCGCTAAGTTGAAAAATCGCTTTGATAGAAACGGCAATTCACCCTTCATCGAAGGTTTTGTTAGTTCTAGCCTGCTTTTCGTAATCGGCCCAATGGCGATACTTGGCTCAATTAGCGATGGAATGCAGACGGGCATTTCACAACTAACGCTAAAAAGTATCCTCGATGGAATTACTTCAATTGCCTTCGCCGCCTCTCTCGGTTGGGGAGTCGCACTTTCGGCGCTACCTGTTGGCGTCTATCAATTCGCTTGGACCGGAATTGGGTTTGGACTGGGTGCGGTGCTTCCTCATTACCAAGTATTGGCTATGACAATTACCGGGGGATTGTTGCTGCTCGGAATCGCTTTTAGATTGATGAAAATCAGGAATGTTCCCGTAGCGGACTTTTTGCCGGCAATATTTCTAGCCCCTCTTTTCGCGGGGCTAGTTCATTTCCTAGCGAATTAGAACTTTTGCGCTTCTATAACGAAGCGATATTTAACATCACTTCGAACAGTTCGCTCGTAGGCTTCATTAATGTAACTTGGTTCAATGACTTCTACATCACTCAAAATGTTGTGCTTTCCGCAGAAATCCAGCATCTCTTGTGTCTCTGGAATTCCACCAATCATTGAACCCGCCAAACTGCGGCGTTGTCCGAGAAGTGTTGGAACATTTACAGAGTATGGCTTCCCCGGTAAACCAATAACAACCAATGTTCCATCGAGGGTCAAAAGTTGTAAATAATCTTCAATGTCTATTTCCGCAGAAATGGTGCTCAAGATAAGATCAAAATCTTTAGGAGCGCTCTTGAACCAATCCTTCTCCTTTGTAACGATGAAATGATCCGCACCCATAGCCTTAGCATCAGCTTCTTTTCCAGCTGAGTGTGAAAAGACCGTTACCTCCGCACCTAGGGCAGCGGCAAACTTAACGCCCATATGACCAAGACCGCCAAGCCCCATAACTCCCACTTTTTTACCAGGTCCGGCATTCCAATTTTTGAGCGGAGAGTAAAGAGTAATTCCGGCACATAGAAGCGGTGCGACACCAGAGAGATCGAGATTCTCTGGAATCTTTACTGCGTAGTCCTGGTTAACTACGAATTTATTACTGTAGCCACCTTGAGCGATGGTTTTGCCATCTCGTTCGTAACCGTTGTAAGTCCCAGTCATACCTGCGGCACAGTATTGTTGAAGTCCAGATAGGCAGGCCCTGCATTTGCGGCACGAGTCAACAAACACGCCAACACCGATTCGATCGCCCACTTTAAATTTAGTAACAGAGCTACCGATTTCAGTTACTACACCTGCGATTTCATGGCCTGGAACCATTGGGAAAAGTGCTGGACCCCATTCTTCGCGAGCTTGATGAATATCCGAGTGGCAGATGCCTGCGTAATGTATATCCAACGCGACGTCATCGGGGCGAAGATCACGACGATCAAATTCGAAGGCAACAAGTGGCTCTTTAGCTTTTAGTACTGCATAACCTTTGGTCTTCATTTTTCTCCCATTTTTATTTTGCTTTTTTTGCTGACAAGGTTGTATTTATCTATAGATTGAAAGGTAGTGGGTCAAAGTTCGCTGACCTAGAAGCTTTAGAGGTGACTTTGCGCATGTGATGGCGACGGCATAAAACCTCGTAGGCAACTAAATCGCCATTCAAGTTTGTTTCCGTGTCACCAACCATGACTTGGTCACCTTCCGTCACCATGACTCCATTAATAGTTCGAGCATTGTGGGTGGCGCGTTCCCCACACCAGCAGAGTGCTTCGACTTGGAGCGCGTTCGTTCGATCGGCTAACTCAATCAAGCGAGCAGATCCCGGAAAGAGTTTGGTGCGAAAATCGGAGAGTATTCCAAAAGCAAAGACATCTATGCCCAAACCATCAACGATTTGGGCCAATTGATCGATCTGAATTGGGTTATAGAACTGCACTTCGTCGCAAACGATGAACTCAATCCGTTCTCCGTTTGAGAGTGAATCGACTACAAATTTATGAAGATCGAGAGATTGCGTTACCTCGATAGCCTCTCGCTGCAATCCGATTCGAGAAGAGATCTGACCAGGCCCTGATCGATCGTTGCTTGTGAATACTAATCCGGTACGACCCTTATTAACGTGATTATGTGCGGTTTGAAGTGCTAGCGTTGACTTGCCACTATCCATTGTTCCGCAGTAGAAGATCAATTGGGCCACGGGAGCATCTTGCCACGGACTGGAAAAGTTGGTGTCCGAGAGGGGACTTGAACCCCTAAGCCCTTTCGAGCACTAACACCTCAAGCTAGCGCGTCTGCCAATTCCGCCACCCGGACGAGTGTGAAGTGCAAGGGTAGCAATATTGGTTAGGTAGATCCACTTTTGGATTTGCAGGATCTTTTGCCAACCTTCGACAAGTCCACAGAATATGCTCTAGCCATGGCAAATTACGGAATAGGTGTAGATCCGGAATTAGAGGCGGACTGTATTCAGCTTTGCAAAGAATTGATTCGCATCCCGAGCGTTAACTGGGGTGAAGGACGTGGCGATGAGCGCGCTGTCGCAGAATACGTTTCAAAGAAATTAGCTGAAGTAGGGATCACCTCGGAACTCATTGTTACCGGAGAGAACAGAGTAAATGTTGTAGCAAAGATCGAAGGATCGGATCATGCAAGACCTGGCCTGGTAGTTCACGGACATCTCGATGTCGTGCCGGCTGATGCAAAGGACTGGAGCGTTGATCCATTCTCGGCCGAAGAGCGCGATGGATATATCTGGGGCCGAGGCGCTGTCGATATGAAAGATATGGATGCAATGATTTTGGCTGTCGTCCGTTCGTGGAAACGTACCAACTTCATTCCGAGTCGAAATATCCTCCTAGTATTTTTTGCTGACGAAGAAGCCGGTAGCGAATATGGTTCTAGATGGCTTGTTAAGAATCGTCCTGAGATTTTCGCCGGATATACGGAAGCTATTTCAGAAGTGGGTGGTTTTTCAGTCACCATTTCCAGCGGCCACAGACTCTATTTCATTGAAGGGGCTCAAAAGGGAATCAACTGGTTAGAGCTAACTGCAAAAGGTGAAGCCGGGCATGGTTCTTTCATAAATCGAAATAATTCTTTAACAAAGCTTTCTCATGCTGTTGCCAAGATTGGTAGTCATGTATGGCCTGAGCGTGAGACAAAAAC
>DAIOGD010000002.1:0-25701 GCA_036745395.1 Candidatus Nanopelagicaceae bacterium
AGTTACCCATTACTTGCCAAAGGAATTAAAGTTATGGGTGCAATCTTTAGCGTTAGCGACGGTTCGCTAACTCCCATTAAATAATTAGTTATCTTTAGTAAAGCTATTTTCTTGTGAAGAATAGCTAGGAGCCATATCAGTAAAGCGCGAGAAGTGAAGTTGGGCGCTTACGGTAATTGTGCGAGTCTGGCCGTTACGGTGCTTTGCAACAATTAAATCTGCTTCGCCCGATCTAGATGCATTGTCATACATATCATCGCGGTGGAGAAGGATTACAACGTCGGCATCCTGTTCGATCGAACCAGATTCACGAAGGTCAGAGAGCATTGGCTTCTTATCCGCGCGTTGTTCTGGCGAACGGTTCAACTGGGAGATCGCAATAACAGGTACATCGAGTTCCTTAGCCAAGAGCTTTAAGTTACGAGAGAACTCGGAGACTTCTTGTTGCCGGTTTTCAACTTTCTTGCCGGCGGTCATCAACTGGAGGTAGTCGATGATGATTAATTTAAGGTTATGGCGTTGCTTTAAGCGACGGGCCTTTGCGCGAATTTCCATCAGCGAGAGAATTGGTGAATCATCAATAAATAGCGGAGCTTCTGAGATTTCGCCCATTCGCTTGGCCAGGCGGCCCCACTCTTCATCGGTAAGTGCGCCAGAGCGAATATTGTTTAGTGGAACACGAGCTTCGGCCGACAACATACGCATCGTAATCTCCGAACGACTCATTTCAAGCGAGAAGATAACGGAAGTATCGCCATTATGGATTGATGCGTTTCGTGCGATATCAAGCCCAAGAGTTGATTTACCAACTGCTGGACGCGCAGCAAGAACAATCATATTTCCGGCATGGAAACCATTTGTTAGCGCATCTAAATCTTTAAAGCCTGATTTAACGCCTTCACCCTTTACGCCTTGAGAGATCGCTTCAATATCGTCGAGTGCTTGTGGCAAAAGTTCTGAGAGTTGGATGTAATCCTCAGAGGTACGGTGTTCGGTGACGTTATAAATTTCAGCTTGCGCTTGATCAACGGCATCATCGATCTCACCTTCTTGTGAATAACCAATTTGAACAATCTTTGTTCCGGCTTCAACTAAACGACGCATTATTGCGTGATCACGAACAATGCGGGCGTAGTAACCAGCGTTTGCCGCAGTCGGTACTGATGAAATTAGGGTGTGTAGATATGGTGCCCCACCGGCGCGTGCAATATCGCCGCGCTTTGTTAATTCAGATGCAACGGTTACCGGGTCAACTGGTTCGCCGCGACCGTATAGATCAAGAATTGCATCGTAAATTAATTCGTGTGCTGGGCGATAAAAATCGCGATCCTTAATTACTTCAACAACATCAGAGATTGCTTCTTTAGATAGCAACATGCCACCAAGAACGCCTTGTTCTGCAACAAGATCTTGTGGGGGTGTTCTTTCAAATTCGATACTTGAATTTTGAGTCGCAGAATTACGGCGATTATTGGCGCCAGGAAGTTCTGCGATGCTCATGGGAAAATAATGGCACTGTCCACCGACAAGGGGATAAGTACGCGGAAGAAGCTTGTGCGCCTGTCTGTGGGAAAGATGTGAATAGGTGTTGATAAGTAGTGGATTTGTGTGGGTAACTCTGGGTTTCACGCTTGATTGAGCGTATTTGCTTGTGGGTAAAGAATCTTTATTTCATCTCACTATTTAATATCGGGCTTTTTCGTGACGAAATAAAAAAACCCGCCCGGTTAGGGGCGGGTTTTAATTCAGGATTAATTAAGCAGAGACTACGTTCACAGAAATTGTTGCTGTTGTTTGTCCGTGAAGCGAGATCTTCGCGGCGTACTTTCCAGCCTTCTTAATGTGTCCGCCTTCTTGCTTGATGCTGTGGCGATCGATATCTAGACCGGTTGCAGCCTTGATTGCAGCAACGATGTCCTTATCGGTTACAGAACCGAATAGAACGCCAGTAGCGCCAACCTTTGCCTTAACGGTGATATCTGCCTTCTCAAGAGTGCTCTTGATTTCTTTTGCATGATCTAGGTCGCGAATTGCGCGAGCGCTCTTAGCCCGACGGATTCCTTCGATCTGCTTCTCGCCACCGATGCTCCATGCAATTGCACGGCCGCGTGGGAGAAGAAAGTTACGTGCGTAACCATCTTTAACAGTTACAACATCGCCAGCTTGGCCTAGGCCTGTTACTTCACGAGTAAGGATTAGTTTCATTGTTATTTCACCAGTCCTTAGCGTGCTGTAGAGGTGTAAGGCAGAAGTGCCATTTCGCGGGAATTCTTAACCGCGGCAGCAATCTGACGTTGATGTTGGGTGCAAGCACCGGTTACTCGACGAGCGCGGATCTTGCCGCGATCTGAGATGTACTTGCGTAGAAGATTGATGTCTTTGTAATCGATATAAGTTGCCTTATCACGACAGAAAGAGCATGGCTTCTTCTTAAACTTCTTCATTGCTGCTGCCGACATCTTGCTTACTTTTGGCTTCGGCTTCAGCGTCTTGTTATTTCTTGCGCCCACTTTGGTGCTCCTTTTTAGGATGCCCTAAAGAATTTATCTTCAGGAATGGTTGATTGATTAGAACGGTGGTTGATCGTCGGTGCCAGCTGAAGACCAGCCGCCACCAACAGGTGCTGCAGACCATGGGTCTTCAGCAGAAGCTTCTGAGGTAGGTGTTGAGAATGAACTACCAGATGTGCCAGCAGGACGTGTTGTCTTGGTGACCTTAGCTGTTGCATTGCGAAGTGATGGACCAACTTCGTCAACTTCGACTTCGTACACAGTTCGCTTTTCGCCTTCTTTGGTTTCGTATGAGCGTTGCTTCAAACGACCAGAAACAATTACGCGCATTCCGCGAGTAAGTGATTCCGCAACGTTCTCTGCTGCTTGACGCCAAATATTGCATTGCAGAAAGAGGCTATCGCCATCTTTCCATTCGTTTGTGTTCTTATCTAAGTAACGGGGAGTGGAAGCGACCGTGAACTTTGCGACTGCCGCACCTGATGGTGTGAAGCGCAATTCAGGATCGTTTACAAGGTTTCCGATCATTGTGATCGTTGTATCTCCAGCTGCCATTTCTTCTCTCTCTTATCTACTCTTAATCTACTTTGGATGCTTTAGTTATTAATTAGTTGTTTATTCCGGACGAACGACTTTGGTACGAAGCACTGCTTCGTTCAAATTCAGTTGACGGTCAAGTTCTTTGATCGCTTCTGGACCACAGTGCAGATCTGCAACAGCGTAAATGCCTTCTGATTTCTTATTGATTTCAAAAGTCATGCGGCGACGGCCCCAAATATCGAGCTTGTCTACTTTTCCGCCACTGTCTTTGATGATCTTGAGATATGTCTCAAGACTTGGTGCGACTGTGCGCTCTTCTAATTCAGGATCGAGAATGACCATGAGTTCATAATGACGCATGCGTTAACCCCACCTCCTCTGGACTAAAGCGGCCACGGTATTTCCGCGGCAGGAGGGTTAAAACTCCTCCGGTTGGGACCACGGGTGCGGCCTCAATTGGAGGAAGGCTAAGCGTAACCCTCAGTAGCCGACAAGAGAAATTCGCGGTTCTGGGGATCAAATTCAGGTGTGGATTTACGCATGAGCGCCAAGGTGAAGTAGGCCAAGGCGATAACTCGGATAAAGACTGCAGCGGCATAGGCCTTTGCAGGAATTCCAAAGTGGGCGCCGCTATAGCTTGCAAGATATTGCCAAATTGCAAAGTGATAAATCAATTCTGCAAATTGCCAGATCCAAAATGCAATTCGATCTTTCTTGTCGCGCATTGCGATTACGGCAAGCGGCGTCAACCAGAGAATGTATTGCGGTGAATAGACCTTTGAGGCCGTCACAAATATTGCAACGATAAAGAAGGAAGATTGCGCAAGCGTTGGAACTTCTTTAATGCCAAAGATGAAGATGGCAAAAGCTAATGCGCCAATAAGAAAGAGAAGAGTTGAATAAAGATTTAAGTGCGCGATATTCAAATTGAAAATTGAGAGGGCATGCCAGATTGAACCCCAATCGGCGCCTCTAGTTGAATTTAATTTGAAGAATCTAAACCAACCCGTTGGGGTTGTGATGATGAAAGGAAGGTTAATAACTAACCAAGAAAATCCGGTGATTGCGGAATATTTGATTAACTCGCGCTTTTTGCCTTGGCGCCAGAAAATAATTGCAATTGGTAACAGGAGAACAATTGGGAAGAACTTCGTCGCAATTGAAAGCCCGAGCAAGATTGCGCTATTTCGATATCTACCGTTATCAAATAAATAGATTGCACCAAGTGCCGAAATCACGGCCCACATATCCCAGTTGATAAAGAGCGAACCAACGACAGCTGGCGCCACCGGATATAGATACCAAAGCTCGGGCTTCATTCGCTTTAGAAGTAAAACTGTCCCAATAAACAAAAGCGCGATCAAAATTGCATTTACATCAAAATAACTTCGATATTGATTGAAATCGTGTTTAACGGCAAAAGAAGTCGCCCACATAACCAAACCAGTAACCGGTGGATATTCCACGGCGTTGGTTGCACTTGAATATGGCCAAGTGTGGGTTGTTAATCCGCGATCACTGAAAAGTGCAGGTAGATCGGAGTAACAGGCATGAACATAATCTTGTGGCGCGCCCCAACCAAAATTTCGACAGTGATCAAATTTCACAAAAGAAATAAGAATTGCAATAAGACTTACAAATATTGCGCTCTTTGCTAGGAGCTTCACGCGCTACTTTTTCTTAGATTTTGTGGGCGTTGGTGAGGCAGTTGGATATTTCGCAACTGGTTTTGGAGTTGGCGTAACTGCAAGTGCTGGATCCAAGGTTGGGATTGCATTCGCATATGAAGTTGCATCAGTGCCACCAATATTTGCTGGATCTGGGAAAGGCACGATTGGTTGACCGCTAAGAACGCTGCGGGTGTAGATATTCCAAATACGGGCTGGGAAAGAACCACCAGTTACCGAATTAAGACCACCGATTCCATTTAGCGATTGGGTTGCATCATCTCTAAAGAGTGCAATTGATGTTGCGAATTGTGGTGAGTAACCATTAAACCAAGCAGATGCGTTATCGGTAGTTGTACCGGTCTTACCCGCGATTGGTTGGGAAATTCCTACGGCCGCGCCCGTACCGGTTCCATATGCAACTACTTGTTGTAGGGCGTGCGTTAAATCAGCCATTACATCTGGCTGGAATACTTGCTGGGTTTGGATCTGTGATTGATATAGGACGCCCTTATTAGAGCCAAGAACTTCATTAACAATGAATGGCTTGGCATAAGTTCCATTTGCCGCGAAGGTTGCATAGGCCGAGGCCAAATCTATTACATGCGGGCTGGCAACACCAAGAGTTACTGAAGGTGTTGGCATCATTGCAACGGTAGTCGGAATACCAGCTCTTCTTGCAACATCAATAACTTTATCCGGTCCAACTTTAATTCCAAGTGGAACGAAGATCGTGTTAACCGAGTGCGCAGTTGCGGTCAGCAAATCAATATTTTGGTATTGCTCATTGCCATAATTAAATACTGGATATGGTTTCCCGGCATCATCAAATACTTTCGGTGAAGTTCCATTCCAAGTTGAGGTAAGTGGAATTCCTTGCTCTAAAGCGGCGACCAATGCAAATGGTTTAAAGCTAGAACCGGCTTGGGTGATGCCTTGGGTCGCGCTATTTAATTGGCTTACTAAGTAATCGCGGCCGCCATACATCGCCACGATCTCGCCAGTTCCTGGGCGAATTGAAACTAAACCAATACGTAAATTATCTGGAGCGCCCTTTGGAGTTCCTTTATCAACGGCATCAACCGCAGCTTCTTGATTCTTCTTCTCGAGAGTTGTGCGAATTACATAACCGCCGGTTTGAAGTTGATCTTCGGTAAAGCCAAGGTTTGCCAACTCGTGTACAACCCAAGAAATTACATATCCCTTTGGGCCAGCGAGTGTTCCAGAGCGAACGCGATCTTTAATCGTTGGGAAGACGGCAGCATCGGCGTTCTTCTTACTTAGCCAGTGAGCGCTAACCATGCCATTTAATACATAACGCCAGCGATCTTGTAGGCGCTTCATATTTCCGCCGCCATAAGAAGGATCATAATAACCTGGCGAGCGTAAAATACTTGCAAGGACTGCGGCCTGTGAAACATTTAATTGATCAACGGTGCGGCCAAAATAAACTTCTGATGCGGTTTCAATTCCGTAACTTCCGCGGCCGAAATAAATCGTGTTTAAATAATTTTCCAGGATTTGATCCTTAGACATGATGTTCTGGAGCTTTAAGGAAATAACTAATTCTTTTACTTTTCTAGTGATAGTTCTTTGTTGCGTCAGGAATGCAGTCTTGGCATATTGCTGGGTGATTGTTGAACCACCTTGTAATGAACCACCACGCAAATCATTAAAGAGCGCTCTCGCAATTCCTAATGGGCTAATGGCGCTTTCGGTATAGAAGTTGCGATCTTCGGCGGCCATAACTGCGCGGCGCACATTAATTGGAATATTCGCCAACTTAACAATGGTTCGGTTTTCTGAACCAAGTCGTCCGAGTTCGCTGCCATCGGCATATTGGATGATGGTTGATTGGCTATTAACAAAGGCATTTGGATCTGGAACTTTCACCGTGAAGAAGGCGAGGGTGAAACCAAGGACCGCCACAATAAATCCGATACCGGCCGTAAAAACGGTGTATCTAATTACTTTTTGGCGATCAAACATAAGTAAAGGCTACCTGCTTTGCCTACTTCCGACCTTGTTCTCGCAAGATCTGTTCGTGCACGTGCCAGCTTTTTACCTTGCGATCTTGCTCGGTTTCGCGGAAATCATCATCTTCTAAGGTGTGCGCCTTGCGCGGTGGTTTGCGGGTGCGGCCATCACCTAATAAATATGAATAAATCAAATGGTTCCAATCGCAATCCATGCAGACCTCAACGGTATAGACGCGGAACTCACCGAATTCTGATTGCATCTCGATTAATTCCGGAACGGATTTGATACGACCTGAGTATTGACCGAGTTGATCGCCAAAGACATAGCGAAGTTCTCGGATCTCACCGCGCTTGCAAATTGGGCAATCGCGTTTTGTTGGGTCGCCGTGATGTTTTGCTGCACGTTTCAAGTACGGATCGGCATCGCAGGCATCCATCGCAGATGCACTTCCGCGAAAGAGCGCTTGCAGGGTATTTCGGCGATCGAGTGAGTAATCAATCTCATCGCGCTTAGACCACATACCGCTCTTCGCAACAGACACGTAGAGAAGGATAAACCCAAGTAACTCATTACGCTTTGGGGTGTGAAGCTACCTGTTTGGCCCGTGCACCTAAAAGGTGCCTTTGCCAAACTCCTTCAAATTCGCTGGCTTGGTCAATTTACCGATGGTCTATTTCAATCGGCGCTTGCCTCTTTTGTTTTATTTTCACCAGAGCGACAACCAAGTGCGGTTAGTGCGGCCTTGGCATTTAGCGTTGTTCTTCTTCCTTATTCTTTAATCGGTCCCTATGCCGGAATTTTCTTGGATCGCTTTAGTCGCAGAAATATTGTTCGCTTTGCAAATATTTTTCGCGCTATTGATCTAGTTGTTATTGCAATCTTATTGAAGAGCCACATGACTGGAATTGCACTAACGCTCTTTGTCTTAATTGCCTTTGGAGTTAATCGGCTAATTCTCGCCGGGCTTTCGGCTGGTCTGCCGTTGATTGTTACGCGCGAGGAATTAATCAGCGCAAACGCACTAGCGGTTACTGGCGGCACCATCTTTGTTGTAATTGGTGGCGGTGTCGGCATCGGAATCAAAAATATTTTGGATCATTTCATTAGTACCGATACGTCGGATGCCAGCGTAGTTTTCTTGGGAAGTGCCTGTTATCTATTGGCATCGCTGCTAACTAAAGCGCTAAAGCGAAATCAGATTGGGCCACAAGAACATGAAGTTTCGCCAGAGATAAAAGGTTGGAAAGAGATGTTGGATGGCTTTCATATTTTGAAAGATCATGGCGACGCTCTTCGCGGAATATTTGCCACAGCAATTCAACGCGGTGGGCTAACCTCGCTCACTTTGATCGGATTGTTGTTGGAGCGAAATACTTATAACCCTCCTAATAATCCAGATGCAGGTCTTCGTGGCTTTGCCTTTGCTCTTGCCGTGGCTGGGGTCGGAATTGGAATTGGTTCCTTTATAAGTCCAATCGGTGTTATTAAATATGGACGCCATCGCTGGATTAAATTTTCTTTAATCGCACCAATTCCATTCTTATTAATCTTTGCCTTTAATCACAGCGAGGCCTTGCTTATTACAACTGCATTCTTTGTTGGAATGTTTGGGCAGAGCGTAAAAGTTACAAACGATGCGCTGGTTCAATCAAAGATTCAAGATGAATTTCGCGGTCGGATCTTTGCCTTTTACGATGTTGCGGTAAATGGCGCGATTGTGGGTGGCGCAGTTGTTGCTGCCTTAATCTTGCCAAGTAGCGGCATCTCTAAATTATTAGAGTTTGTCATTGCAATTATTTACTTATTGACGAGTGCAATTTTCTTGCGCAAAGCTAATTTTTCGGCGCATTCTCACGCCACCAATTAAGAAGTTCTTCCTTCGCTTTATCTGCGCCTAGCGGGCCTTGTTCCATACGTAAATCAAGAAGATATTGATAGGCCCTACCCACGATTGGTGATGGCTTTAGATTAAGTATTTCCATAATCTGCGAGCCATCTAAATCAGGTCGGATCTTCTCTAATTCTTCTTGCTCCATTAAAAGTGCAATTCGTTCTTCTAATGAATCGTAAGTCTTTGCCAGAGCTTCGGCCTTGCGTTGATTGCGAGTCGTGCAATCGGCTCGTGTAAGTACATGTAGATGAACTAAAAGGTGCTCGGCATCGCGGATGTAACGGCGAACTGCGGAGTCGGTCCACTCACCAGTTCCATAGCCGTGAAATCGAAGGTGCAGAAATACTAATTTTGAAACATCATCAATTTCATCATTGCTAAAACGCAGCGCTTTTAGGCGCTCTTTGGTCATTCGCGATCCAACAACTTCATGGTGATGGAAGGAAACACCCCCACCAGGAATTAGCTCTCGAGTCTTAGGTTTTCCGATGTCATGCATTAACGCCGCTAAGCGAATTACTAAATTAGGACCACCGAGGCGCTCTTCAAGTGCGATCGCTTGTTCTAAAACTTTTAAAGTGTGTTCATAGACATCTTTATGATGATGATGTTCATCGATCTCTAATTTAAGTTTTGGTAATTCCGGCAAGATGTAATTTGCTAAGCCGGTTTCAACTAACAAAGTTAGACCCAGTCGCGGATTTTTCGACATTAGCGTTTTGGTTAACTCATCTCGAACTCTTTCGGCTGAAATGATATTTATTCGCTCACTCATATTTGTAATCGCTGTAGCGACGGCTGGATCAACGCTAAATTCAAGTTGTGAAACAAAGCGAGCAGCCCGCATCATACGAAGTGGATCATCAGAAAATGAATCTTCCGGTTTGCCAGGTGTGCGTAGAATCTTCTTTGCTAAATGGGCAACACCATCAAAGCGATCGATAAATGTTGGGGGATTTGTTGTTAATTCAAGTGCCATGGCGTTGACGGTGAAATCGCGTCGTGCTAAATCACCATCGATTGAGTCGCCAAAAGCTACATCTGGTTTACGACTTTGTGGATCGTAACTTTCAGAGCGATAAGTTGTAATTTCAATTGTTACATCGCCGCGCTTTCCAGCGATGGTGCCAAATTCACGTCCGGTCTCCCAGATTGCATCTGCCCATTTTTCTAATATTTTTTTCGTTGCATCCGGGCGAGCATCGGTTGTGAAATCTAAATCGTTTCCAAGCCTTCCCAGAATTGCATCGCGAACCGGGCCACCGACAAGTGCCAACTTAAAACCAGCATCGCTAAATTTCGCGGCCAATTCGGTTGCAATCGGGGCCTGCTTAGTTAGCGCAGATATCGCTAGTTCGGAGGCAATCGAAAGTGGGTCTTTCACAATACATAAGGTTAGAGCAGTACCCTTGCCTTATGACCACGGCACCTAGTGCGGGTGGCGAAGCTAAACGGAAAAAGCGTCGTAGACGTCGTCCGAAAGGCCCGGCCGCACTTAATTCAAATTCTCCTGCTTCCACAAATCCTTCCGGACAACCTAAACCCGTAGCGGCGAAACCAAAACGTGTTTATGCAAAGCGCGTTGATGAAGTTAGCGCTGGCGGCTTAGTAATTGATTCAACTGGAACCAAGGGTTTGTTAATTGGTCGCCGTGATCTCAAAGATCAAAAGCGAGAACGGCTTCTTTGGTCGCTACCCAAAGGACATATCGAACCAGGGGAGACTCCGGAACAAGCTGCAATTCGAGAAGTTGCCGAAGAGACTGGAATTGAAAGTGAGATTGCGCGCGAACTTGGCGTGATTGATTTCTGGTTTATGGCTGGCGGAAAGCGAATCCACAAAACAGTTCATCACTTCTTATTTAAAGAAGTTGGCGGCCACCTCGCGCCACAAATAACCGAAGTTGATGATGTTGGTTGGTTCCCATTGGAAGAGATTGTTTCGCTTCTGGCATACCCAGATGAGAAGAAGTTGATTGCAAAATCGGGTGAATTAACTTTATGAATTTCGTTAAAAAGTTAATCGCGGCCGGGCTATTCCTATCTATCTTCGGAGTTGCACCGGCGAATGCGGTTCAACCGGTCGGGCAATTAAGCATTGCGGTTACCGAACCCTCCCATCGCCAACTCGATGGAAAATTTATTGATGACGATTTGGCAGATTTAATAAGTTTTAATGGTCGCCTGGGCCAATTAATTTACGCACCACCTCGCGGTTATAAAACTTGGTTAATCGATGCACAATTAGTTGACGATGTATCTGCAATGGCGAATGGATATAAATTGGTAAGCGGTCAAGATGGCACCGGCAAAAAGGCAGCAGCGCTTTGGCTAGCGCAACTTCGTCGAATAGCCATCGGTCAAAAAGTTATTGCGATGCCTTATGGAAATCCCTCCCGCTATTGGATTCATACCCTTTCACCACATAATGAAAGTTATTTCTTGGCGGTTGGTGCTGCAAGATTAAGCAAATTTTTTAATCGTCCAGTAGACGCAATGAGTGATTATTTTGATAACGCCTATTTCCATTTAAATGCGACAAGTATTCAGGCCTTTAACGATGCTCAGAGCGCGGTAAATGATTCGGCCAGTTATATGGATCCGCAAGTTCTAGATGACAACCATTCGCGAATTGCCGAACTTTTTAATTCGAATCTAAACAAGAGCGCTAGATTAATTTTAGAAAATGATCTAGAAACTTTAGCCAATTCGATAATGCATCAAATTCGATTAGCTCCCGGTCGATTTACCATTTCTTCGCGCAAACAGAATTTGCCAATCACTGTTATAAATGATTTTCCAGGCAAAGCCCGCGTTAACTTAAAAATAACCGCACTTAACGGGAAAGTTGTTGTTGGAGATGTTGCGCCAGTAGATCTTTCAGGCAAGTCAAAGGTGCAAGTTCTGGTTCCGATTCAAGTACTAACCTCGGGGAATAGTTCGCTGGCTATTAGTTTGCAATCGGTCAATTCCAATATGTACGGTGATGAAGTTATTTATCCGCTGACTCTTCGCGTGATAAATCCAATCGCAACCTGGATTACCACCGGCGCCGCCATAATCCTCTTTATCTCGGCGCTAATCCAAAGCATTAGACGAATTCGAAAGCGCGGCAAATGAATTCCCATAGCCTTTTGAAGTCTTCGACCGTAATGGCAATCGGAACCATTGTCTCGCGCGTTACTGGACTTATACGTGGCCTACTTTTGGTTGCAGTGCTTGGAACAACTTTGCTAGGTGACACTTACAACGTTGCCAATACGATGCCAAATATTTTGTACAACTTATTGATCGGTGGCGCGCTTACTGCGGTATTTGTGCCACAAATTGTGCGCGCCACAAATTCGGCAGATGGTGGCTCGGCTTTTATTTCAAAGCTGGTAACCGCAACCTGCGTTTTTCTCGGCTCGCTAGTTTTAATTGCGGTAGTTATTGCACCAATTCTGGTTCGCCTCTTTGCAACAAGTTATATCGGTCGTCCAGAATTTCATGTAACAACTTTGTTTATGCGTTATTGCCTGCCACAAATTTTCTTTATGGGGCTCTTTGCCTTATTGAGTCAGATCGCAAATGCAAAAAATAAATTTGGGCCAATGATGTGGGCGCCAGTCCTTAACAACGTTATTGCAATCGTAGTTTTTGGTTGGTATTTCCACGTTGCAACAAAGCCGACCGTTGCCACTATTTCAACTAGTGAAATCATCTGGCTTGGGCTTGGAACAACCTTTGGGTATGTGGCACAAGCACTTATTTTGATTCCAGTAATAGCCAGAACAAATATAAAGATCCGTCCTCGTTTTGATTGGCGTGACCCCGAACTTCGTAAGTCCTTACACCTAGCAAGTTGGACGGTTTTGTTTGCCGCAATTAGCCAGGTTAGTTATTTGATTACAGTTAATTTATCTACCGGAGCTGCGGTTAAAGCTTTGAAATCTGGAGTTGAAACTGGTGTTGGCTTTACTCCATATAACAACGCACTTCTAATCTTTATGTTGCCGCATTCGATTATTACAATCTCGGTTGTTACCGCGCTTTTGCCAGCCCTTGCAAAATTTGTGCATGAAAAGAAAGTTAATGAAGTACATGATCAACTCGTTAAAGCGATGCGGTTGGTCGGTGTTATTACCGTTCCAAGCGCCATCTTCTTCTTATTTTTTGGCCCACTAATAACTAAGACGCTCTTCTTTGGAATTTCACGAAATGACGGAAATTATTTGGGTTATGTTCTTTGCGCTTTCGCCCTTGGGCTAATTCCAATGAGCTTAAATCTGATCGCGCTTCGTGGCTTAAATGCCTTTGAAAATGTGAAGTTGCAAGTACTTAGCAATGGGTTGATGAATCTTGTTGGTGCCATCGCCTCGGTTTCGGTTGCGATGGCCCTTCCAGCGAAATGGGTAACTGTTGGATTGGCCGGTGCGCTCTCGCTTAGTTATTACGTTGGCGCGTTCCTAACCGTTCGCCTGCTTCGTCGTTATGGCATATCGATTGCACTTGGCGAAGTTGCTGGTTTCTATAGCAAGTTGGTCGCGCTTTCATTAATTCCAGCGTTACCGTTGTGGCTACTAGAAAACCACCTCCCTGGTGGGAATACTCTGCGCTTGGTTATCGTTCTAGGCATAGGTGGGTTTGGTTACTTATTGGTCTCCAAAATCTTCGCTGTCGAAGAGATTACAAATATTTTAGAAATTTTGCCGTTGGGGAAGTTAACAAACAGGAGAGCTAAATGAGTTCAGAAAAAGTGCACGAACTAGTAATTGTTGGTTCCGGTCCAGCTGGATATACCGCTGCGATTTATGCTGCACGTGCGCAACTTGCTCCAGTTCAATATGAAGGATCTGTTACTGCCGGTGGCGCGTTAATGAACACCACCGAAGTCGAAAACTTTCCAGGTTTCCCAACCGGAATCATGGGACCTGAGTTAATGGAATCTCTTCGCAAGCAAGCCGAACGTTTTGGCACCCAGTTAATTACTGATGACATCGTTTCGATGAAATTGGATGGCGATATTAAAGAACTTGAAGATGGCTCTGGCAATAAGTTGAAGGCGAAAGCGGTAATTCTCGCTACCGGTTCGGCCTACAAAGAAATTGGCTTAGAGAATGAGAAGCGTTTATCTGGTCGTGGCGTTTCGTGGTGTGCAACTTGCGATGGTTTCTTCTTTCGCGAAAAAGTTTTAGCAGTTGTTGGTGGCGGCGACTCAGCAATGGAAGAAGCAAACTTCCTAACTCGCTTTGCGACTAAGGTTTATGTAATTCACCGTCGTGATTCCCTTCGCGCTTCAAAGATTATGGTTGACCGGGCGAAAGCAAATCCAAAGATTGAATTTATTTGGAATACTGAAGTAATTGATGTTCTTGGCGCAGATAAGGTGGAAGCGCTAAAGCTTCGAAACACCGTGACAAATGAAGAGAGTGAAAAAGCATTTGATGGTCTCTTTGTCGCGATTGGCCACCTTCCACGAAGCGAACTACTTGTTGGACAGATCGATCTTGATGCCGAGGGCTATGTGAAGGTTGAAGGACGTTCAACTCGCACAAACCTCAAAGGTGTCTTTGCCTGCGGAGACTTAGTTGATCACACCTATCGCCAAGCAATCACAGCTGCCGGAAGCGGTTGCCAAGCGGCGCTAGATGCCGAGCGTTTTCTAGCAGGACATTAATTAGTAAGTAACTAGAATAAGTAACCAGGATTTAAAGAAACAAGAGTTAAAACAACTTAAGACAACTGAAAAAGAGGAAATAAAATGAGCGCAGCGCAACCAGTAACAACCGCTACTTTTGATGAAGTAGTTCTAAAGAGCAGCACTCCAGTGCTTGTAGATTTTTGGGCAGAGTGGTGTGGCCCTTGCCGCGCAGTTGGCCCAATCCTTGATCAGATCGCTGATGAATATGCTGGAAAGATCAAAGTCGTAAAGCTAAATACCGATGAAGAATCAGCTATCGCAATGAAGTATGGAATTACTTCAATTCCTACCCTTAATGTTTATGTAAACGGTGAAGTTGTAAAGACTGTGATTGGTGCAAAGCCAAAGCCAGCGCTTCTAAAAGAACTTTCTGATTACCTATAAGCCGCTTTCATAAAAGCTTTCTATGACACCGACTAGCAATGACAGCGATGTTGTTGCACAAGTAATAAATACCTTAGTTCGCCTTGGATTTTTAACTTCGTCAACCAAGGGCCTTGATTCGGTGGCGGTTGATGCACTTAAAGCATTCCAACAAGAACGCGGTTTGGTAATTTCGGGCGAGATTAATGAAAACACTTTAATTGCCCTTGAAGAAGCGCGCTGGAAATTAGGCGATCGAGTATTGCAATACACCCCGCAAAAAGCGCTGCGCGGTGATGATGTTGCAACTTTGCAGACCCGCTTAATTGAAATGGGATTTGATTGCGGCAAAGCAGATGGAATTTATGGCGCTCGTACCGAATCGGCTGTTAAAGAATTTCAAAAGAGCGTTGGCGAAAAGACCGACGGAAGCTGTGGCCCAGCAACAATTATGTCTTTGATGCGTTTAGTTAAAACTGTTTCAGGTGGCTCGCCAGTTGCACTTCGCGATACCGCGCACCGAGCCGTCCGTGGCCCAGCGCTAGCAAATAAAGTTATTGTCATCGATCCAAGTTCTAATATCGAAGATCGGGAAATCGCTTTTGATATTGCGCAACGTTTAGAGGGTCGCTTAATCGCACTTGGGGTAACGGTTTTCTTAACTCGAAGCGCACAAACTAATCCAAGCGATGGCGATCGAATTAATTTGGCGAATAAATCAAGTGCCGATCTTTTCATCTCACTACATACCGATAATTACAAGAATGAGAGCGCGCACGGGGTTGCAACTTATTATTACGGTAGCGATCTACATGGAGTTCATTCGGTGGTTGGCGAAAGGTTTGCTGCACTCGTGCAACGAGAGATAACGGCGCGAACCGATATGTTGAATTGCCGTACTCATTCAAAGACTTGGGATTTATTGCGCCTAACAAAGGCACCTGCGGTTCGCATCGATCTAGGTTATTTATCCAACCCGGGAGATTTAAAGCGCCTTGGCGATCTTGGATTTAGGGAGACCGTTGTCGAGTCGATTGCGATTGCGATTCAGCGCCTTTATTTATCAGCAGAGAATGATGCCAAGACCGGAACACTGCGAATTTCAGATCTGAGAAGGGCCGGAATCCGGAAGGATTCATAAGACAAGTAAGGATTAATAGCGAAACATAGAACTTGCTATCTGTGGGAAGATTGGCAGATGAGCGGTGATCTAACTCGAATTCACACTGGGGCGCCTCAGAACTTAACCCAGCGCTTTGCCCATCGGGCCGAGATGATGAAGCCAAGTGAAATTAGATCCTTATTCGCTGTTGCCTCAAGACCAGACATTGTCTCCCTTGCGGGCGGAATGCCAAATCTCTCTGCCTTTCCAATGGAGATGATGGCTTCGGTAGTAGAGAAGTTAGTTGCAGAACATGGCCAAGAAGCTTTGCAATATGGAAGCGGTCAAGGGCATCCAAAACTTCGCGAGCAAATTTGTGATGTTATGGCGTTGGAAGGTGTTCGCGCACATCCAGATGATGTAATCGTTACTACGGGTTCGCAACAAGCTTTAGATTTAATTTCCAGAATCTTTATTGATCCAGGTGATGTGGTTTTAGTTGAAGCGCCTTCTTATGTTGGTGCGCTCGGAACTTTTTCTCAATATGAGGCCCAAGTTGTTCACGTTGCTATGGATAACGACGGCCTAATTCCGCAAGCCTTGCGTGAGGCAATCGTGACAACGCGAGCTGCTGGACGCAAAATCAAATTCCTTTACTTGATTCCAAATTATCAAAATCCAGCTGGGGTTTTGCTTTCGCCAGATCGACGCACCGAAATTCTGGAAATTTGCCGAAGCGAATCGATCTTCGTTGTTGAAGATAATCCATATGGCCTGCTCGGTTTTGATCGCCCATCGCCAAATGCAATGCGCGCCGAAGATTCAGAAAATGTAATCTACCTAGGTTCGTTCTCAAAGACGATTGCTCCCGGATTTCGAATTGGTTGGGCGTTAGTCCCACAATCTCTAAAGGAGAAACTAGTTATAGCCGCAGAATCTTCAATTCTCTGCCCATCGAATTTCACCCAATTAGCAATCTCGAGTTATCTATCTGATCAGCCATGGCGCGATCAGATCGCTTCATTTACCCAACTTTATAAATTGCGTCGTGACACCATGCTTGAATCTTTGGAAAAGCATTTTCCAAAGGGCGCTACTTGGACCAAACCAGGTGGTGGTTTCTACGTTTGGGTAACGCTGCCACCAGAGATTGATACCAAGGCGCTAATGCCAAAAGCGATTGTTGCCAAGGTTGCATATGTTCCGGGAACTGCATTTTATGCTGATGGCTTTGGAAGTTGGTCGATGCGACTTTCTTATTGCTACCCAAGCCCAGAACGAATTAAGGATGGAATTAAGTCACTTGGCGCAGTCATCGAAAATGAGATGACCTTGCGCGGTCTTAATTAAATAAATCTGTAATTCGCATTGCATCTGCCAGATCAGCAATCTCAATTGAGATTCGCCCCTTCTGCTTGCCAAGTTCAATTGTTACTCGCGTATCCAATTTATCTGAAAGTTGATCGGCCAGTTCCTTAAGCTGAGGCGAAATAGCCTTGATCTGCTTTGGTTTTTCGCCCTTTGAAGTTGAACTCGCGGTGGCGACAATCTCTTCGGTCGCACGAACGCTAAGCCCCTCCGCAACAATGCGGTTCGCTAACTTTTCAATCTCTTTCTCATCAACCAACGTTAGAAGCGCCCGAGCATGGCCGGCAGACAAGATTCCGGCTGCTACCCGACGTTGTACTCCAGCAGGCAAATTTAAAAGACGCAAGGTATTTGTAATTGCTGGACGAGACTTACCAATCTTCTCCGCTAATTCATCGTGGGTATAACCAAAATCATTTAATAGGTTTTGATAAGCCGCGCCTTCTTCGAGTGGATTTAATTGTGACCGTTGAATATTTTCCAAAAGCGCTTCGCGCAATAATTCACTATCTGGGGTTTGGCGAATGATTACCGGAATGCGAGTTAGCCCAGCCAACTTTGATGCCCGCAATCTGCGTTCGCCCATAATCAACTCGTATTTGCCGCCGCCAATATCGCGAACAACTGGTGGTTGTAGTAAACCAACTTCCTTAATCGATGCAGATAATTCATTGAGCGCATCGGTATCAAAAATTGTTCTTGGTTGCTTTGGATTTGGTTGAATCGAATTAATATCAACTTCATTTCGATCTGCGACTGTTATACCGGTATTACTAATTATTGATGTTGGGATTAAAGAATCGAGTCCCTTGCCAAGTCCACCTTTGCGAGTACTCATGCGCTATGTGCTCCGTTGTTATTTTCATTCCTTACATCACTAATTAAATTAGGTTCGCCAGATCCGCGGCGAGCGATCTCACGTGCCACTCCCATGTAGGCAACAGCCCCTGGAGATGCTGCGTCATAGGTCATTACTGTTTGATTAAATGATGGAGCTTCTGAAACGCGAACTGCGCGAGGGATTGGAATGTCAATTAATTCATTTGGGAAGTGTTGGCGAACGCTATTTGCAACATCATTAGCCAAACGAGTTCTGGAATCGAACATTGTTAAAACAATTGTTGAGATACGAACTCTTTGATTTAACATTTTTTTTACTTGCGAAAGTGTTTGTAATAAAAGTGTTAAACCTTCAAGTGAGTAGTACTCGCATTGAATCGGAACTAAAACTTCCTCTGCAGAAGTAAGCGCATTAACAGTTAATAAACCTAAACTTGGTGGGCAATCAATTAATACATAATCAATGCGTGCACCACTTGCTTCGCGCTCTGATAAGAATTTATCTAAAGCTAATTTAAGTCTTGCTTCGCGAGATACGAATGAGACCATATTGATTTCTGCGCCAGCAAGTGAAATATCTGCCGGAGCGCATTCAAGATGTGGGAAGCCCGCAACCTTTGTTAAAACTTCTGAAAGTGGTAGATCATTGACAAGTACTTCGTACATTCCTGGAATTTCATTGCGATCAACGCCAAGAGCAGTACATGCATTGCCCTGCGGATCTAGGTCGATTACGAGGACCTTGAGGCCACCCATGGCTAGGGCTGCTGCAATATTTACGGCGGTGGTGGTCTTACCAACCCCGCCTTTTTGGTTTGCAACGGTGAAGATTCGAGTCTTGAGTGGGGTGGGCATCGGCTCTTTTAGCCGGCGAATACCAATGACCTTCTTTACAGCGTTATCCGCTTGGGCCCCTTCGAGCGATGTTTCACGTGAATCATCCACGTGGAGTATCTAACCAGCCTTTTGGAGTTCAATGACCCGCGCTAGCTCAAGTTCGCCGATTGAGATCTCGTGGACCTCTGCTCTGGCAACCTTTTTAAAGACCTTTGGAACTTCTAACTTGGCTTCTTCGAGCTCTGAGATTGCTGACTCTCCTTTCATAGCAAGGAGGCTTCCTCCAGGAGCAACTAAATGCCATGAAATGGTTGCTAGCTTTGGAAGTGGGGCTACAGCCCTTGCGGTTACAACCTTGAAAGAGCCCTTAAAAGAGTCTGCTCGACCGCGCTTAATAACAATTTCTAGTCCCAAAGCCGCTTTTACTTCCTCAAGAAAGTCCACTCGACGTTGAAGCGGTTCAAGGAGGGTAACTTTCAAATCTGGTCTGGCTAGAGCGATCACAATTCCCGGAAGTCCTGCTCCAGAGCCCACGTCCAAGACCGAGGCCTCTTGCGGGATCAGCGTGGTTACGGGGATGCAATTAGCAATATGGCGATCCCAGATCCGGGGTCCCTCTTTTGGTCCGACAAGCCCACGGTCGATTCCCCAGGTTGCGAGGATCTCGGCATAGCGTGAAATCTCCTCAGAGCGCTCCCCAAAATAGGTAGCGATCAAGGTTTCACGTGAAACGGGCATTTATGGCTCTGTTAGAAGCGCGGGATCTGAGTTGGATTATTCAGCTAGAACTACTACGCAGCGATTTGGGTCTTCGCCCTCAGATTCGCTGGTTAGGCCGATCTCTTGAATGGTGTCGTGGATGACCTTACGTTCGAAGGCATTCATCGGACGTAGCTTCACTGATTCGCCTGAAGACTTAACTTCCTCGGCCACTTCGTGGGCCAGCTTGGTTAGTTCTTCCTTTTTCTGGCTACGGAAGTTGTCGATATCGAGCATCAAGCGTGAACGTTCTCCAAGTGAGGTCTGTACAGCTAAGCGAGTGAGCTCCTGGAGTGCGTCAAGTACCTCTCCGCGATCTCCTACTAGGTGCCCTAGCTTTCCACCGGCAATAGCCAGGGATGCGCGATCGTTTTCAACGTCAATATCAATATCACCATCTAGGTCTGCAATATCCAAAAGCGCTTCTAGATAATCAGCTGCTACATCGCCCTCTTCTTCGAGGCGGGCAACTAGTGACTTCTTCTCAACTGGCTTCTCGGTTACTTCGCTCATTGCTAATTCCTATCTCTTTTCGTGGGGATTAATCTTTTTGTGGCATTTGCACTATTTATATGTTTTTGTACCTTTTAAGGCTCGCTACTTCTTTTTCTTCTTTTTTGGTTGTTGTCGTTGGCGCGTATTTGGTGCTTCTGGGGCGCCATTTTCAGTTGAAGAATTTCCATCTGAATTCTGGGTATTTGAACCGGCTCCATCAAGGCCTTTAGCCGCACGCTTTGCTTGAAGCTCTTCGTAGGCCGGAGATCCTGGTGTTGGGTTTCGCTTAATTACGTAGAACTGTTGTCCAAGTGTCCATAGGTTTGTTGTTGACCAATAAATCAGAACACCAACCGGGAAGTTAACACCTGACACTGCAAAAATAACTGGAAATACATACAACATAATTTTTTGTTGTTGCAACATCATGTTGTTTGAGGAGTCCATCTTTGGCATTCCCTTAACCATCAACTGGCGCTGGGTTGTAAAGGTTGTTGCTGACATAAATACAATCAATAAAACTGTAACTATCTTTGTTTGGGTATCAGTATGACCGCTTAAGAATGAGCTCGAAAGATTTGCTCCGAAGAACTTTGCTTGTTGGGCTGAAAGTAAATATTCACCTTTAAGCAATCCGTGTGGGTGGTTCTTAGCAATTCCATTAAGCACCGTAAATAGCGCAAAGAAGATTGGGGCTTGGGCCAAAATTGGAAAACATGAAGCCAGCGGATTTGTCTTATGTTCGCGATAAAGCTTCATCATCTCTTCGGATTGCTTTTGGCGATCATCCTTGTAACGCTTTTGAATCTCTTTCATCTTTGGTTGAAGCGCGGTCAAAGCACGTTGGCTCTTGATCTGCTTTACAAATAATGGAATCAAAATTACCCGAATCAAAACCACCAGGCCGATGATCGATGCTGACCACTTAAAGCTCTCATGGGAAGTCTTACCAACGACAAAACCAAGAATGGAATGAAAGGTAACAATGACCCAAGAAACAGCGTAATACAAGGGGTTTAGGATCGTACTCATACATTTACTCCGGTCTTTGCATAATCGACGCCACCATGTGACCATGGATTGCAGCGAACTACTCGCCACATAGCCATCAGTATTCCGCGAAGGCCATATTCAGAAATTGCATCGGCGGCATACTGTGAACAACTTGGGTAGTACTTGCACTTTGGTGCAAAACTTGGGGAAATCCATTTTTGATAAAACGTAATTGATGCAAGTAATACGTGCTTCATGCCCCCACCATGTTTTTCTCGGTTAATTTTAAAACTAACTTGGCTAGATCATCAGCGAAATCGGCTTGTGGTCGCAACACGCGAATCACAAGAAGTGAATTCTTTGGCAACTGTTCTAGATATGCTGAAATTAGATGACGGAGTTGTCGCGAGACTCGATGGCGAGTTACAGATCCACCGACTGATTTATTTACGATCAATCCGATTTTAGGCGCAGCGTTTTCGCCGGTGGCGTTTTGGGTTGAAGCTAAGTAAAGAACAAGTGAGGTTGATGTCGCCCTAACACCGGTCTTGGTTGTTAGTGCAAATTCCTTACTTGTGCGCAGTCGATTCTTTGCTGGAAGCACGAGTTGGCTTAATTAAGCAGAGATGCGTGCGCGACCTTTTGAGCGGCGAGACGCTAGAACTGCACGTCCGCCACGTGTTGCCATACGTGCGCGGAAACCATGCTTCTTGGCGCGCTTACGGTTGTTAGGTTGAAAGGTGCGCTTAGTCATTTAATTCTCCAGTTGATTCTTCTCTTTCCCCTATTTGGGGCCACAGCTGCGATCAGGGGGCTAACGGTACGGCCACCTGTTGATAAGGGTCAAACTCGATTTACCCAGGATGGGGCGGAAAGCCTCCGAGGGCTCGGATTTTGTGGATAACCACTTGCTTTTTCTTCCCAATAGCCCTACTTTCGCCCTCTATCCACAAATAGACCCAGTTTTACGGACTTTTAAAGAGTTCAAAAAGGCTCAAGGTTTGGTTTAGACCACAGGCTGTGGATAACTTTGTGGATATCGGGATTTGCCCGATTTGCAGCTTTTTAGGATTTGGGGTTTGTATGGCACTTCTTGAGGTCGATGACCTAACCAGCCTTTGGGCAAGTGTCATAGACGAGGTGGCGGTCGAATCCCCACAACATCGTGCCTTTCTTTCGCTAACAAAACCGCTTGGCCTGATTCAAAATGAGAGCGGATCCAATCTGCTTTTATCGGCCCCAAATGATTTTGCTAAAGATGTTTTAGAAACAAGGCTGCGCGCAGTATTAAATGAAGCGCTCTCTCTAAAGTTCGATCAGAAAATAAATATTGCAGTAACTGTCACCGAAACTTCACTAGAAGATTTGGTTGAAGAATCAGTTGTTGAAGCTATCGCCGAACCAGTTGTTGAAGCCCAACCAAAATCTGGAACCGGCCGAGCTGGAAGTGCAGCAAGTAGCACCGAACCTTCACAATTAAATCCGCGCTACATCTTTGAAACCTTCGTTATTGGTGCATCGAATCGCTTTGCACATGCTGCAGCGGTTGCTGTTGCTGAAGCTCCGGCAAAGGCTTACAACCCGCTATTTATTTATGGTGAGTCCGGCCTCGGAAAAACCCACTTATTGCATGCGATTGGCGCCTATGCCAAAGAGCTTTACGGTGGCGTGCGCGTTCGTTATGTGTCTTCTGAAGAATTTACTAATGACTTTATTAACTCGATTCGCGATGACAAAGCTTCGGTTTTCCAACGTCGCTATCGCGACCTCGATGTGCTTCTTGTTGACGATATTCAGTTCTTAGAAAATAAAGAGCGGACCCAGGAAGAGTTCTTCCATACTTTTAACACCCTTTACAACGCTAATAAGCAAATTGTTATTTCGAGTGACCGTCCGCCAAAGCAATTAACAACTTTGGAAGACCGTCTTCGCTCTCGGTTCGAGTGGGGTTTGATTACAGATATTCAACCGCCAGAACTAGAGACTCGTATCGCAATCCTTCGCAAGAAAGCCGCGCAAGATAAATTAAATGCGCCAGATGATGTTCTTGAATATATTGCTAGCAAGATCTCTTCAAATATCCGCGAACTCGAAGGTGCTTTAATTCGCGTAACTGCATTTGCATCACTAAATCGCCAAGGTGTTGATTTAGGTCTCGCTGAGATTGTCCTTAAGGATTTGATTCCGGAAGCTGGCGGTCCAGAAATTACGGCAGCGACCATCATGGCCCAAACAGCTACCTACTTCTCACTAACCGTTGATGACCTTTGTGGGACTTCTCGCTCTCGAGTCCTAGTAAATGCTCGCCAGATTGCGATGTACCTCTGCCGCGAATTGACCGAATTATCGCTTCCAAAAATTGGCCAGACTTTCGGCGGCCGTGACCACACAACAGTCATGCATGCCGATCGTAAGATCCGCCAACTAATGGCTGAGCGCCGTTCGATCTACAACCAGGTCACCGAGCTAACCAACCGAATTAAGCTCCAGGCCAAAAACTAGGCTTAGAAATTGTGTAAAAGGTTGCCCCCAACCTGGGGGTAACTTGTGGATAACTGTGGATATTTAAGGAAGGGGTGTGGGGATGAAGCTGGAAAACCAAGTTATTTTGAGTTATCCCAAGCTCACCCACAGGGTAAATGGAGTTAAATCCACGCTTACGACCAGCGCTTTTACCTCTTTTCCACAAAATCCACGGCTAGTTACTACGAATACTTATATATAAAGATAAAGGTTGGGGACTAAGAACCTGTTCATAAATGTGCGGTTTCTTATTCCAACCCAATGAGGGGAAGATAGAGACATGAAGTTTGTTGTTGATCGCGAACCGCTAATCGATGCGGTTAATTGGGTTGCTCGCAGTTTGTCATCTAGACCAATTCAAACAGCGCTACTTGGAATTAAATTAGAAGTTTCAGAGAAGATCACTTTAACTGGGTCAGATTTAGAGACATCTACGAAAGCAGTCATACCGGCGGACATTTCAAAAAAAGGAACTGTTTTAGTTCCCGGAAGATTGTTAGCTGAAATAGCGAGATCACTTCCAGCAAAACCAATCTCTTTTGTTTTAGATGGTTCAAGAGTTCTAGTAACAGCAGGAAGTGCAAAGTTTACTTTGCCAACACTTCCAGTAAATGAATACCCAACACTTCCAGGATTACCAGATACAGCAGGCGAAATAGATAGCGATACTTTTGCTACAGCAGTAAATCAAGCTGCTGTTGCGGCAGGTAAAGATGATTCACTACCAACCCTTACAGGGGTTCATATTGAAATAAATAAAAACACAATCACACTAGCTGCAACAGACCGTTATCGTTTAGCGGTTAAAGAAATTTCTTGGCAACCAAGCAATTCAGATATTGAAACCGCAACACTTATTCGTGCCCGAACCCTTTCTGATGCCGCAAAATCTTTAGTCTCAAGCAAGAAAGTTACATTTGCGCTTTCGGCGACAAACTCAAATGAAAAATTAGTTGGGTTTGTTTCTGATGAAAAAACTATGACCTCGCGAACACTAGAAGGAACCTTCCCACCATTTAGACACTTACTGCCTTCTGAAAGCACCGCCGAAGCGGTAATTGAAGTTGCGCCATTATTAGATTCAGTTCGCCGGGTTGCACTTGTAACTGACAAGACAGTTCCATTACGACTTTCGTTCAGTAAAGATAATTTACGACTTGAAGCGGGCGCTGGAGATGATGCGCAAGCAACCGAGAATCTAGATATTAATTACACTGGCGAGGAAATCAACATCGCCTTCAACCCAACATTTCTAACCGATGGTCTCCAAGCTATCAACTCTCAATTTGTTCACATTGCATTCACGGGCGATAAGAAGCCGGCCGTTTTAGCTGGACGTTCAGAAGCCGATGGCGCAACAAATACAAGTTATAAATACTTGTTAATGCCGATGCGATACACATCCTAAAAATTATTTAAAGTGTTTATCTCTCATCTTTCTTTAGCTACTTTCCGTTCCTATAAGAGTTTAGAACTTCCATTAGAACCAGGAATCTCAATCTTTATAGGCCGCAATGGCGAAGGAAAGACCAACATTATTGAGTCGGTTTTATATCTCTCCTTTTTAAATAGCCACCGGGTATCAAGCGACGCCCCGCTAGTTCAATTAGGCAGTAACTCCGCATATGTGCGGGCCAAAACCCAATTACCTGACCGGGAAGTATTAGTTGAGTTAGAAATTAATGCCGAGAAGGCAAACCGTGCTCGGATAAATCAAAACCCGGTTCGAAGTCAGAAAGAACTATTTGGAATAGTTCAGGCGATTTACTTTTCGCCTGAAGATTTAGATTTGGTACGAGGCGATCCATCAGAACGCAGAAAATTTATCGATCAACTTTTAATTTTACGTTCGCCGCGAATGGCTGGCGTCATCTCGGATTATGAGCGCGCGGTTCGCCAAAGAAATTCTTTACTTAAATCTCGAGCAAGCACTGACTCACTGGCTGCCTGGGATGAACAAGTGGCTAATTTTGGCGGGGAGATAATTGCTGCCCGACTCTTAGCGCTTTCCAATTTCGAGCCAATTTTCCAAGAGATTTATAGCGACATTTCATCCGAGAAACCGGCCTACATAAAATATAAATCAAGTATTGACGATCCATCGATAGGTCCAAAGAGTAATACCGAGAAGATTTTGGAGCGAATGAAGGT
>DAIOGD010000003.1:0-25224 GCA_036745395.1 Candidatus Nanopelagicaceae bacterium
CCCATTAACCAGATAACTTTCGGTCGCAGAAAGCGCTACCGCATAACCAGCGATCTCGCCATCGATCAAATTGAAATCTATTGCGATCGGCTCTTTTCGGAGTTCCAACATCTTGGATATTTCACTAGCGGAAATAGGTTTCACTTCAGATTTAGGAGTTACCTTCTTCGAGACAGTCTTGCTTTCTTTAACATCAACCGAGTCGCTAGAACCAGAAATAGTTTTGATTCGCTCTTTTAGAGCCTTGATCTCCAGCTGGTCTAAAAGTGAATTAACTTTAGGTGTATCAAAGCCACGCCATTCCAAATCCGCAGGTACTACATCTAATGCAACGTCGCTTCGCAGATGGGTCAATTCATGATTTAGGAGCACATTTGAAATATTTTCGCGAAAGGAAATTCCAGCTTTGCCGGGGATCTCATCGGCCTTGGCAACAAGATTTTCAAGAGTCCCAAAATCTTGAATCCATTTAGTTGCGGTCTTCTCCCCGACTCCTGGGACAGAAGGAAGATTGTCGCTCGGATCTCCTCGTAGCGCTGCAAAGTCTGGGTACTGCGCGGGAGTAAGTCCGTACTTAAAAAATACTTCATCAGGGGTCATCCGGGTCAAATCACTCACGCCGCGTTTTGGATAGAGAACGGTTGTCTTTTCATTTACTAACTGAAATGAGTCACGATCGCCCGTGCAGATCAAAACTTCAAAGCCATCGGCTTGCGCACGCTTAGATAGAGTGGCAATAATGTCATCCGCCTCAAAACCCTCGACTGCGAAGTGGCGAATTCCAAAGGCGTCGACCAAATTAAAGAGGTAACTCGTTTGGGATTTAAATTCTGAAGGAGTAGCACTGCGTTGCGCCTTATATTCTGGAAATTTTTCACTTCTGAAAGTTTTACGAGAAACGTCGAACGCGGTTGCAATGTGGGTTGGCTTCTCGGATGTAATCAAATTTATTAACATCGAGCCAAAGCCATAAATGGCATTTGTAGGTTGGCCGGTAGAGGTCGCAAAATTTTCAACCGGGAGCGCATAGAAGGCGCGATAGGCCAACGAGTGGCCATCGATTAGTAGAAGTCTCTTTTTAGCGCTCATTTAAATCGAGTCTATTCGCTAGACTTGCCAACATGGATGATTTCCTCGAAATTGTAAAGGCGCGTGGCAGTGGCGCTCTAGATCAGAAGATGGGCATCGAAATTCTGGAAGCATCGCCCAACCGCTTAGTTGGTCGTATGCCGGTTGAAGGAAACACCCAGCCAGTTGGCTTGCTGCACGGTGGTGCAAATGTTGTTTTGGCTGAAAGCCTAGGTTCTATCGGTACTCAACTTCATGCCGGACCAAATCGACGAATTGTTGGAGTCGATATAAATGCCACGCACCACAAGTCTGCAACTTCAGGATTTGTTACGGGCGTAGCAACCGCAGTTACTCTCGGAAAAACCTTATGTTGTTAT
The DNA here is from genome assembly GCA_036745395.1 of Candidatus Nanopelagicaceae bacterium. GTDB lineage: Bacteria > Actinomycetota > Actinomycetes > Nanopelagicales > Nanopelagicaceae > AAA044-D11. The sequence goes on from DAIOGD010000003.1 coordinate 1,449, forward strand.
GAAATTGAAATAACGAACGACAAAGGCGAACGTACTTGTTCAGCAAGAATCACTTGCTTGATCCTTGCTGAACGTAATTAATTTAACTTAGTGATGGCCTTTTTCGGCGCCAGTACCAAGGTAGGCCGCGCGTACAGCTGGATCATTCAATAGATCTTGAGCCTTAGCTGCCTTAACAACATTTCCTGTTTCTAGAACATAGGCACGGTGCGCACGTTGAAGCGCTTGTTGTGCATTTTGTTCCACTAGAAGAATTGTGGTTCCAAGTTCCTTGTTAATCGTGGTGATGATGTTGAAGATATTTGCAATCATCATTGGAGCCAGACCCATCGAAGGTTCGTCAAGCAATAGAACCTTTGGGCGAGCCATAAGCGCACGACCAATTGCAAGCATCTGTTGCTCGCCACCGGAAAGCGTTCCGCCTGCTTGGGAGGTACGTTCCTTTAGGCGTGGGAAATAGTTATAGACAATCTCGAGATCTTCTTGCATCTCGGTCTTGCGCTCTTTGCGTGAGTACTTACCGATTTCAAGATTTTCTAGAACGGTCATTCCAGGAAAAATTCCGCGACCTTCTGGGGCTTGTGAAATACCAAGGTTCACACGTTCGTGTGCCGAAACCTTTGAAATATCTTGACCGTCGTAAATGATTTGACCTGAAGCAACCGGACGCAAGCCTGAAATTGTCTTAAGGGTGGTGGTCTTTCCAGCGCCATTAGCGCCAATCAAAGTAACGATCTCACCTTGTTCAACTGTGAATGAGATCCCCTTGATGGCTTCAATCTTGCCGTATTGGACTCTTAGATCTTTAACTTCAAGACGCATCAGCAGGTGCTCCTAAATATGCTTCGATGACCTTTGGATCATTTTGAACTTCAGTAGTTGTTCCATCTGCGATCTTCTTTCCGAAGTCCAAAACTGCAACTCGGTCAGAGATTCCCATAATCAGTGACATATCGTGTTCAATCAAAAGAACGGTGTAACCAGCATCCCGAATCTTCTTGATGGTATTTGCCAAAGCAACCTTTTCGGCTGGATTGAAACCAGCAGCTGGTTCATCAAGCAGAACAATTTGCGGTTCGGTTCCTAGCGCACGAGCAATTTCTAAACGACGCTGATCACCATAAGGAAGGTTCTTGCCAAGTTGGTCCGCGCGATGGTCGATACCCATAAATTCAAGAAGTTCGTGAGCGCGGGCTTTTCCAGCCTTCTCTTCGCGTCGTGCGCGAGGGGTTCCGAAAAGTGAACCAACTAATCCAGACTTCTTATGAACATCTGTAGCGGTCATGACATTCTCAAGCGCGGTCATGTCTCCGAATAAACGAACATTTTGGAAGGTGCGAGCAACGCCAGATTTTGTGATCATGTTCTTCTTTTTGCCCAGAAGGCTCTCACCGTTGAAAACAATTTCACCTTCAGTTGGTGCATAAACGCCAGTAATCACGTTGAAGACGGTAGTTTTTCCAGCGCCGTTTGGTCCAATAAGCGCGCAAATTTCGCCCTTATTAACATGGAAGTTCAAACCATCCAAAGCCACTACTCCACCGAAGCGCATCGTCAGATTCTTAAGCTCTAGGATCTTTTCACTCATTTTTTTGCCCCTGTCAATTTTTCTCGTTTCTTTCTAGGCAATAGCCCATCTGGTCGCACATTCATAATGACCACGAGTGAAAGTCCGAATACGAATTGTCTTGCATTAGAAATGAATCTAATTCTTTCTGGCAAATATGCAAGGATTGTTGCGCCCAAAATAACACCCCAAATATTTCCCATTCCACCGAAAACCACGCACGATAAAATGAGGATGGAGACGTTAAAGGTAAACATATTTGGCGCGACGTACATAGATTTTGAAGCAAAGATTACGCCAGCGGCCCCACCAATTGCTGCTCCAATTGAAAACGACCATATTTTGTAACGAAGAATTGGTACACCCATCAAAATTGCAACATCTTCGTCTTGTCGAATTGCCTCCCAAGCGCGTCCAGGACGGCGAACAGTGAAACGACGGACCATCCAAATAACTAACAAGATAAGTACTAAAACAATCCAGAAGAAGCCCTGCATATTGTCTAAGCTGAATTTAATGCCCAAAATAGAAGGTGGATTTGGAACAGCGGGAATTCCAGTTGGGCCACCGATAGACGGTGAATTAAGGGCAACGATTCTTACGATTTCCCCGAAACCCAAGGTAACGATCGCTAAATAATCACCACGTAGACGCAGTGTTGGTAGGCCCAGAAGCACACCTGCGAACATTGCTGCCGCCATTCCAATTGGAAGTATCTCCCATGTATTCAAATGGGTATGGGTTCCAAGAATGGCAGCGGTATAGGCGCCGATTGCAAAGAATGCAACGTATCCCAGATCCAGCAATCCACTCTTACCGACAACTATGTTTAGGCCCAGAGCCATCAAGACGTACATACCCACCGGGTAAACCAATACCGCCTGATATGAACTTATTGGTGTATTTAGAATGCTAGTGAAGGAGAAGTTTCCTGCAAAAGGCAACATCCCTACTAATGCGATTAGAACAATGACGAAAGTCGAGCGCTTCGTGCGTCCCCATGACTCCCAAAGATTTGCGCCTTTATCTCTTAAGTTGATCATATTTATACCCGAGTCTGCTGGACGGCTTCACCAAATAAGCCGTTTGGTTTTAATAGGAGGACCAAAACTAAAACTACAAACACAAGAACTGCTTTCCACTGACCGCCAAAAACCACACTGGCAAACTCTTCGAAAAGTCCAAGGGCCAGACCACCATAAAATGCTCCGCGAAGGTTTCCAATGCCGCCCAAAACTGCGGCGGTGAATGCGGCGAGACCCAGGTTGAAGCCAACGTTAAAAACGGTTACCTCATAAACTGTGACATATAAGAATGCAGCTGCACCCGTTACCAATCCTCCGATTAGGAAGGTTGCCGAGATCACGCGATTTAGATTAATTCCCATCAGGCGTGAATTTTCTTCACTCATAGATACAGCTCGAATAGCCTTTCCAAGTAAAGTCTTTGTAACAAATCTATCGACCAAAAAGAAAATAAGAGCTCCGGCTACAATCACCATGACGGTGTCTATTCTGATACCAACTTTGCCAAAAGTTAAGACGTTAAATTTAGTTAATAATCTTGGGCTCGCGTAAGGAACTGACTTTGTCAGGATTCTCACACCTTCGGACAGAATTAAAGAAGTACCAATAGCGGAAATTAAACTTGCTAGGCGGTTGGTACCTTTCGAACGCAATCTCCGATAGGCAATCAATTCAACGATTACAGCTGTAACGCCAGATATGAGCATAGAAGCCACTAAGCAGGCGACTAAGGTGTAAATCAATTTAAAACCATGAATGGGTTCCGTATTTAAGGAATATCCAAAAATATTCCGAGAAACAATTACTGTTGCAAAAGTTCCCACCATAAAAATTTCTGAATTTGCGAAATTGATCAGGCGTAAAACGCCATAAACCATCGTGTAACCAAGGGAAATTAGGACATAAATGAAGCCAAGGGCTATGCCGTTAATCAATAACGGCCAAAATTGACTTACCACTACCGAGAGGTTCATGGGTGCGATCCTATCCTTAAATTATTCTTAATAGAGAAATTGGAAGCCTTGCTCGAATGACAAGGCTTCCAATTCTTATTTTTACAACAGGTATCTAGCTAATTTACTTAGCAAGTCCTTCGTACTTAATGGCGCCGTTAGTTATTGAGAACAATCCAACTGGTGCGCCGCCATTGATTTCACCGTAGCGGCTGAAAGAGATGGTCTTTCCGCCTGCTAGGTTGAATGTTCCAGTTGAGATACATGACTGGATTCCTGGACGCGTGACTTTACCCTTTGCAATGCATTGCAAGAAAATGTTAGTTGCATTGAAGGTCTCAGTTACGTAGGTGTGACCGGCTGGTGAGGCTACGCCAGTTGCCTTAGTGAAGGCTTTTAGTTGGTCTGGAGTTGCAATTAGTTCAAATGGAACCGCAGCTGCAGTTAGGAGTGAACCGTTCGCATTTGTTGCTCCTGCACCAGTAATGAAAGTTCCAACTAGAGAACCATCACCTGAAGCAAATTGACCCTTCCAACCACCATCGCGAAGTGCCTTAAGGAACTTACCAGCATCTGGTGCGTAACCGCAGTAAATAACAACGGTAGCTCCTGAGCCCTTTACCTTTGATACTTCTGAGGTGTAGTCAGAGGTGTTGTTTGGAACTTGATCCTTTGCAACAGGAACAGTTCCTTGCGCAGCAAGTTGCTTCATCATGTAGTCACGAAGTCCAGTTGAATAGGCTTGAGTGTCGTCAACAAGGTAGACCTTAGGTGAAGTAACTCCGCTGATTGCCCACTTAGCAAGCGCAGGGGCCTGGATTGAGTCGTTAGCCAATACGCGGTGGAAGTTTGGAAAACCATTGTCAGGTGACTTTGGATCCGTCAGAGTAACGCGAGTTGCTGATGGAGAAACCATCGCTAAACCAGCTGACTTGTATGAAGGGAAAGATGCGATTGAAGCACCTGAATAGGCAGGTCCAATGATTCCTACAACTGCTTTATTTGATGCAACACCTGGTGCAACGGTACCTGCGACGGCACCATCCCCTTGGTCATCAGCAGTCTTCAAGGTTACGGTTACTGCAGGCTTTGTTGCATTGTAAATGTCAACAGCAGTCTTTGCACCAAGAAGTTCATCTTGGCCAGTTTCAGCATCGCTACCTGTTAGAGGTCCTTGAAAAACCAAGGTCACGTTTGATACAGCAGCTTGCGCAGATGTAGAAACAAATGCTCCAATTACAAGAGCAGATGAACCTACAATCGCAAGAATGCGCTTTGTATTCTTGTTCATGTATACCTTCCTGTTTGTCCTGCATTTCTGCAGGTCTATTTATTTCCATCCCGGGACAGGGAGGACCAAAGGCTATAGGTGAACATGGGGTTAATTCAATCTAAACGAGCGTGGAGGAGCACTCTTAATCGGATTGTTACCTAGTAGAAACAAGGCAATTTAAGAGTAGGCGAGTTCTACTTTTCGGGGACTGAATCCGGGGATATGACGGCTTGGGCTACTGCCTTCATACTAATTCGCCGGTCCATAGCCGCCCGTTGAATCCAGCTAAAGGCTTCCGGTTCGCTGAGGTTAAGGGCCTGCATCAAAATACCCTTTGCACGATCAATAACTTTTCGAGTTTCGAGCCGCTCATAAAGGTCATTTACTTCATCGCGAAGCGTTCGCATCTGAAGGTGGCGACTCATTGCAATTTCAATAGCTGGAGTTAAGTCGTTGATGCTAAATGGCTTTACTACGTAGGCCATCACTCCAGCATCACGGGCACGCTCTACCAATTCTTTTTGACTGAATGCGGTCAACATTAGGACTGGTGCAATTTCAATAATTGATTCGGCAGCGGTGATGCCATCCATCTCTGGCATTTTTACATCAAGTATTGCCAAATCTGGTTTGAATTCTTTTGCAAGAGCGATTGCTTCAACGCCATTTGTCGCTTGGGCAACCACTTCGTACCCAGCTTCGGTGAGCATTTCGACAAGGTCTAATCGAATAAGCGCTTCATCTTCGGCAACCAAAATTCGCGCGAGTTTTGACCCATCGCTATTTTGATCAGCAGTGCTCATGTGCCTCGAGTCGGATTTGAACCGACACTGTGCGGATTTTGAGTCCGCCCTCTCTACCGTTGGAGTACCGAGGCGTTATTACATCGGTAAGTGTAACGGACAGAAATCTACTTCTTGTAGGCCGGAGCTACTGCATCAACTGCATCGCCCACACGGTGAACGCGCATTGCATTTGTCGATCCTGGAATTCCTGGCGGTGAGCCGGCAACAATAATTACATTCTCTCCTTTTTGGACACGACTTGAATCAATTAAAATCGCATCTACTTGCTTAACCATCTCGTCTGTATGAGAAACCATTGGGGTAATCATTGGTTCCACTCCCCAAGAAAGCGCGAGTTGGTTATATACCGAAGTTTCTGGAGTTAACGCCAAGATCTTAATCGGCGAACGTAGTCGCGACATTCGTCTCGCCGAATCTCCGCTTTGGGTAAATGCAACCAGGTACTTAGCATCAACGATTGCCCCAACATCTACTGCCGCTTTAGTTATTGCACCGCCCTTTGTTCGAGGTGCATGTGAAAGCGCTGGAATGCGATCAAGCATTACTTCTTCGGTACGTTCAATAATTCGCGCCATCGTAGCTACCGCCTCGATTGCAAAGTCACCGACGCTAGTTTCACCAGAGAGCATCAATGCATCGGCGCCATCTAGAACCGCATTTGCACAGTCGGTTGATTCCGCGCGAGTAGGTCGTGAATTTGTGATCATCGAATCCAGCATCTGGGTTGCCACAATTACTGGCTTCGCAGCATCTCTAGCAAGAGTGATGCATCGTTTTTGCACAAGTGGAACTTCTTCGATTGGCATTTCAACGCCAAGGTCACCGCGCGCCACCATGATGCCATCGAATGCAGCAACAATTTCTTCCAAGTTGTCGACCGCCTGTGGCTTTTCAATTTTTGCAATAACCGGACGGCGAATTCCTTCTTCATCCATGATGCGATGAACATCCTCAATATCTTTAGCATTTCGCACAAATGAAAGCGCGATGAAATCTGCGCCAGCGCGAAGTCCCCAACGAAGATCTTCTCGATCTTTCTCTGAAAGTGCTGGAACCGAGACGGCGACACCAGGCAAATTGATTCCCTTATTGTTGCTAACCGCTCCAGGTTCGATGCACTTGGTTACAACATCGTTGCCTTTTACTTCCACAACTTCAACGGTGACTTTTCCGTCATCAATAAGAATTCGATCCCCTGGCTTGCAATCTCCTGGCAGGCCTTTGTATGTAGTTCCAACTCTTTCTTTGGTTCCTGGAACTTCATCGGTGGTGATTGTGAAGATATCGCCACGCGCTAAATCATGCGGACCATTTTCAAAACGAGCTAAGCGAATCTTTGGACCTTGAAGATCAACCAGGATTGCAACAGCTTTGCCAGCTTTGGCAGCTGCAGCGCGAACCGCATCCAAACGTGCCTGGTGTTCTGGGTAGCCACCATGAGAAAGATTAAGGCGAGCCATATTCATTCCCGCAGCAATAAGTTGATCCACTTTTTCAGGTGCTTCAACTGCTGGACCCATCGTGCAAACAATTTTCGCTCTACGCATACCTCTACCCTAATCTAATTATTTTCGATTTATTCTGAAATTACACAGTCAATGATCGAGTTGTTGGCTCAATCGGTGCCGGTAATTGAGTCTCATCCATCAAGAAGGTGTCAACGGCCGCTGCCGCACTTCTTCCTTCGGCGATCGCCCAAACGATCAATGACTGACCGCGGCCAGCATCTCCGGCAACAAATACGCCCTCAATGTTGGTAGCGAATTCACCATTGCGTTTAATGTTTCCGCGTTCATCAAATTCGACTTCAAGTTGTTGAAGTAAAGGTGATTTTTCTGGACCGACAAAGCCCATTGCAAGAAATACGAAATCTGCTGGAATTTCGCGTTCTGAACCAGGAATCTTTTCAAATTTTCCATCAACAAATTTGCTCTCGACCAATTTAATAGCCTTTAGATTTCCAGCTCCATCACCGATGAACTCCTCGGTTGAAACAGAATAAAGTCTTTCGCCAGCTTCCTCATGTGCGCTGCTTACGCGATAAATCATTGGGTAAGTTGGCCATGGTTGTGAAGATGGACGTTCTTCGCTAGGTCTTGGCATGATCTCAAGTTGGGTTACAGATGCCGCACCTTGGCGAATAGAAGTTCCAAGACAGTCGGCACCAGTGTCGCCACCGCCCAAAATAACGACATGCTTGCCAGCGGTGTTTATTGGTGGTTCGCCAGCTAATTGACCAAGGCCTTGCTTATTTCCCCAAGGTAGAAATTCCATCGCTTGATAGATTCCCTTGAGTTCACGGCCTGGAACATTAATGTCACGCCAATTTGTTGCACCGACCGCAACAACAATTGCATCGTACTTCGCACGCAATTCTTGACCAGTGATATCTACTCCAACATTTACGCCGCTTCGAAAACGAGTTCCCTCGCCTTCCATCTGAGCAATTCGGCGATCCAAGATCGCCTTCTCCATTTTGAATTCTGGAATTCCATAGCGAAGCAATCCGCCCGGCTTCTCGCCACGTTCATAAACTGCAACAGTATGGCCAGCTCGAGTTAATTGTTGCGCAGCGGCTAGACCTGCGGGGCCGGAACCAATTACGGCAACTGTTTTTCCTGTTAGACGCTCGGAAGGCAATGGCTTTACTTGGCCATTTGCAAAAGCTTCTTCGATTGTGCGCAATTCAATCTGCTTGATTGTTACCGGATCACCACTAATTCCAACTACACAAGCAGTTTCGCATGGTGCTGGGCACAGTCGACCAGTAAATTCTGGGAAATTGTTTGTTGCGTGCAAACGATCGATAGCTTCAGATTTTTCCCCACGCCACATTAAGTCATTCCACTCGGGAATTAGATTTCCAAGCGGGCAACCTTGATGGCAGAACGGAATTCCGCAATCCATGCAACGACCTGCTTGCTTTTGAAGTGAGCCGAATTCTTGTTCTTCGTAAACTTCACGCCAATCCTTGATACGTACATCAACGGGACGACGTTTCGGTGTCTCGCGCGGTGTTGTTAGAAATCCTTTTGGATCCGCCATTTAGATCGCCTCCATTACTGCTTGATCGACTGGAAGTCCTTCGCGTTCTGCGCGCTCCATTGCAGCTAGGACGCGTGCATAATCTCTTGGCATAACCATAGAAATCCGAGATTTTTCTTGATCCCAATTAGCGAGTAGCTTTTTAGCCACCTCTGAACCAGTTTCAGCATGGAACTTAGAAATTAGTGACTTCAAGCTATCTTCTTGATCTGCTGGAAGGGCTAGAACATCAACCATTTCTGGGTTTACTAAACGTGGTTCAAGATCTAGAACAAAGGCGCGGCCGCCAGACATTCCGGCTGCAAAGTTTCTTCCAGTGCTTCCTAGAATTACAGCAACTCCCCCGGTCATATATTCACAACCGTGGTCGCCAACACCTTCAACGATTGCCGTAGCTCCGGAGTTTCGAACACAGAAACGTTCGCCAACTAAACCGCGAATCATGATTTCGCCAGAAGTTGAACCATAACCAATTACATTTCCGGCAATTACATTTGATTCAGAGGTAAATGAAGCTTTCTCATCTGGCCGAACAATTACGCGACCACCTGAGAGTCCCTTACCTACATAATCATTTGCATCTCCGTATAGACGAAGTGTGAGCCCCTTAGGAATAAAGGCGCCGAATGAGTTTCCGGCAGTTCCATGTAACGTGACATTTACAGTGTTGTCAGGTAATCCGGCGCCACCGAAACGACGAGTAATTTCAGCGCCCAACATGGTGCCAACAGTTCGATTCACATTCTTAACTGGAACTTCGACATTTACATCAGGAACTTTGGTGCCAGGCTTGGCATCGAGTGCTGCCTTTGCAAGCTCAATCAACTTGTTATCGAGTGCACCAGCAAGCCCATGATCTTGAATTGTTGAATTCTTTCGAGCGGCATCGGTGTTGAAAACTGGCGCTGAAAGAAGCGGCGCTAAATCAAGTCCGCTTGCCTTCCAGTGATCGATCGCCTTCTTGGTATCCAAGGATTCCACTTGACCAATTGCTTCATCAAGCGAGCGGAAACCTAGTGCAGCAAGGTGTTCGCGAACTTCATCGGCGATGTATTCGAAGAAGGTTTCAACGAATTCTGGCTTGCCGCTGAATTTCTTGCGAAGCTCTGGGTTCTGTGTAGCAACACCAACTGGGCAGGTATCTAGGTGACAGACGCGCATCATTACGCAACCAGATACAACTAGCGGTGCTGTTGCAAAACCAAATTCTTCGCCACCAAGAAGTGCGGCGATAACAATGTCGCGGCCAGTCTTCATCTGACCATCAACTTGAACCACGATGCGATCGCGGAGTCCATTTAACATCAAGGTTTGCTGGGTTTCTGCCAAACCAAGTTCCCATGGAGCTCCGGCGTGCTTTAACGACGTTAGCGGTGAAGCACCGGTTCCACCATCGTGACCAGAGATTAGAACAACATCTGCGTGAGCTTTGCTTACTCCGGCAGCAACGGTTCCAACTCCAACTTCAGCAACCAACTTCACGTGAATTCGAGCATCCTTATTCGCATTCTTTAAATCATGAATAAGTTGGGCTAAATCTTCAATTGAATAGATGTCGTGATGAGGTGGTGGTGAAATGAGTCCAACACCTGGTGTTGAATATCTAACCTTTGCAATCCATGGATAAACCTTGTTGCCAGGTAATTGACCGCCTTCACCAGGCTTTGCACCCTGGGCCATTTTGATCTGAATGTCATCGGCGTTAACTAGATATTCGCTAGTTACACCGAATCGACCAGAGGCAACCTGCTTGATTGCAGAACGCTTGGAATCGCCATTCGCTTCCTTTGTGTAACGAGCTGGATCTTCGCCACCTTCACCGGTGTTCGATTTTCCGCCAATGCGGTTCATGGCAATTGCCAATGTTTCGTGGGCTTCAGCAGAGATTGAACCGTACGACATGGCGCCAGTTGCAAAGCGCTTAATAATTTCAGAACGTGGTTCAACTTCATCGAGTGGAACGGCCGGACGCAAGCCAACCTTGAAATCAAATAAACCGCGAAGAGTCATTAAACGTTTTGATTGATTATCAACGCGTTCGGTATAACGCTTGAAAATGTCGTAACGCTTAGATCTGGTTGCATGTTGAAGTGCAAATACAGTTTCCGGATCAAAGAGGTGTGGCTCGCCATCGCGACGCCATTGGTATTCGCCGCCAATAGGTAGACGCTTTGTGCCAGGCACTTCCCCACCCGGTGGGTAGGCAATGTGGTGGCGCTTAATTGTCTCTTCGGCGATTGCATCGATTGAAATTCCACCGAGCTTTGAAGTTACGCCAACAAAGTATTCATCGATAACTTCGCGCGACAAACCAATTGCCTCGAATACTTGAGCACCGGTATATGACGCGATGGTTGAGATACCCATCTTCGACATAACCTTAAGTACGCCTTTACCAAGTGACTTAATTAGATTTGCAACAGCCTTCTCCGGTGTAATGCCAGTGATAACACCTTGGCGCACTAAATCTTCAGCAGATTCCATTGCTAGATATGGATTAACCGCAGCCGCACCAAAACCAACTAATAGAGCTACATGGTGAACTTCGCGAACTTCGCCAGTTTCTACTACAAGACCAACCTTGGTGCGAGTCTTTTCGCGAATCAAATGATGGTGAACTGCAGCAGTCAAGAGAAGTGAAGGAATTGGCGCTTCCTCGGAATCGCCATCGCGATCTGAGAGAACAATTATGTGTGCTCCATCTTTGATTGCTTGCGAAACTTCGGCTCGGATTTCTTCGATGCGATTCTTAAGCGCTTCGCCTCCACCACCGACTGGGAATAAGCCGCGAACTACGTGAGCTTGGAAGCCAGGATGATTTCCATCAGCATTTACGTGAATCAACTTCGCTAATTCATCATTATCAATAACTGGGAAGGCAAGTGAGATTTGGCGACAAGATGCTGGTCCTGGATCAAGGAGATTGTGCTCTGGTCCAAGAGTTCCACCAAGACTTGTTACGAGTTCTTCGCGAATCGCATCAAGAGGTGGGTTTGTTACTTGCGCAAAAAGTTGTGAGAAATAATCAAATAGCAGGCGTGGCTTTGCCGATAACGCTGCAATTGGCGAATCGGTTCCCATCGAACCAAGGGCTTCGGCGCCATTCTTTGCCATCGGGGTGATGATTGTTCGCAGCTCTTCTTCGGTATAACCAAATGCGCGTTGGCGTCTGATCACTGATGAATGCGGATAAACAATATGTTCGCGTGAAGGAAGTTCTTCCAGGCTAACAAGTCCAGCATGCAGGTATTCGCCATAAGGCGCGGCATTAGCCAACTCATCCTTAATCTGGCCATCTTCAATAATTTTTCCGGCTTCAATATCAACCAAGAACATACGTCCTGGCTGTAGACGTCCCTTACTTTCGATGTTCTCTGGTTCCACATCAAGCACACCAAATTCACTAGCAAGTACGACAAGGCCATCCTTGGTTACCCAATAACGTGACGGGCGTAGGCCATTTCGATCGAGTACGGCGCCGATCTGATTTCCATCGGTGAATGTGATGCAAGCAGGTCCATCCCAAGGCTCCATGATCGAAGAGTGGAACTGATAAAAGTCACGACGATTTTGTGGCATCATCGCATGGTTCTCCCATGCTTCTGGAATCATCATAAGAACTGCATGAGGAAGCGAACGTCCCCCGAGGTACAGAAGTTCTAATACTTGGTCGAAAGATGCTGAGTCGCTGCTCTCGTTATCAACAATTGGGAATACGCGAGAAATATCGCCAGGGATTAAATCGCTTGCCAATAAGGTTTCACGAGCACGCATCCAGTTACGGTTACCGCGGACGGTATTGATCTCACCGTTATGCGCAATGTAGCGATAAGGGTGTGCAAGTGGCCAAGACGGAAAAGTGTTTGTTGAGAAACGTGAGTGAACGAGCGCAAGCGGCGAAGCAAGTCGTTCATCAGAAAGATCTGGGAAGAATTCTTCAAGTTGAAGCGTTGTGAGCATTCCCTTGTAAACGATGGTGCGAGATGAAAGTGATGGCACATAAAGTGCGTAGGCATGTTCAACGCGCTTGCGGAAACAAAATGCCATTCGATCAAGAACTAGATCACTTTCGCCATTCTTTCCGGCAACAAAGAGTTGCTCGAAAATCGGCATTACAGAGATTGCGGTTTTGCCCAGCTTGCTCGGATTTGTTGGAAGCTTGCGCCAACCAAGAATTACCAAACCTTCTTCATCGGCAATTTTTTCAACTTCATTTCGTTCGGTAAATGACGGATCAATAAAGAAAATACCGGTTGCATACTTGCCAGATTCTGGAAGTTTAAATTCAACGACATCGCGATAGAAGGCGTCAGGAATGCGAATAAGAATTCCAGCACCATCGCCGCTATCAGGTTCGGCACCGGTAGCACCACGGTGCTCCATGTTGCGAAGCGCGGTTAACGCTTTAGATACGATTTCGTGAGTTGGTTTTTTATTTAACGTTGCAACCATCGCAACACCACAAGCGTCACGTTCTTGGCTTGGATCATAAAGACCCTGCGCTGAAGGCACTGTTGAAAATAAAGTCACGATCGCTCCTGATGAACGGTCGGGACAACAGTGGCCCAACAATGAAAGTTAGTTAGTGCTACCTAACTAGGGATGGAAAGCCTAGCAATTAGATGCCAGAAAGGTGAACCAAAGATCCAATTCCGGCGGTAATCGCCATGCCTATTGCACCACCTATGAGCACGCGCAAAGTCGTCTTTAAGTAAGGCGAACCAGCCAAGTTTGCGCCGATCGCGCCAGTCGCCGCCAGCCCGACAAGAGTGAAGACCACAATGCTCAATGCTTTGGTTCCGCTCGAAGGTGCCAGGGCTCCGAGGAGCGGAATGATTCCCCCGACCGTGTAGCTAATCGCCGAAGCGATTGCAGCCTGAACTGGTTTGGCTTTTGTATGTTCAAATTGTCCGAGTTCGTCACGAAGGTGCGCTTCGAGTGCATCCTTCTCGGTCATCTTCTTCGCAACTTGTGAAGCAAGGTCCCGATCGAGACCGCGATCAATGTAAATCTGGGTTAATTCTTCAAGTTCACCAGCAGGATCCGTTGCAAGATGTTCAATCTCCATCTGGCGATCGGATTCTTCAATGTCATTTTGGGATCGCACTGAAATGTATTCGCCAACCGCCATCGAAAGCGCACCGGCAGCAATTCCAGCGACGCCAGCAGTTACAAGAAAATTTCCAGCTTTAGCTGCGGAGACTCCAATGAGAAGTGATGCAGTTGCAACGAGGCCATCATTCGCGCCAAGAATTGCAGCTCTTAGCCAACCTGCTTTGTGGGTCTTGTGGTGCAGGTTTCGGCGATAAACATCTTCTAGAGCCATGGGGTGATCCTAATACGCACGGTCGGATTTCTGCCTTCTCAACTTCAAGTTGGCACGCAAGAAAAATGAGGAAGAGAGCGTCAAAGTGAGTAGTGCGACCCAGACATTCAATCGAATCCCAAAAATCAGGTGCGCTGTATCAATCCGTAGCATCTCGATCCAAAGGCGACCAAAAGAATAGAGCGCGATGTAAGCCAGGAATAGATCCCCTGGATTTCTTGAATTAAGCCACTTAGATTTCAAAATTATCGCCGCGCATAAAAAACACCAGAGCGCTTCATAGAGAAAAGTTGGATGGAAAGTCTGAAAAGAACCGAAGCCAATTGGTCGCTTATCGACTGGGATTTTTAGACCCCAAGGAAGTTGCGTTGGTCGACCAAAAAGTTCACCGTTGAACCAATTTCCAAATCTCCCGATGCCTTGAGCAATAAGAAGACCGGGTGCAACGCTGTCGGCAAAAATTTTGAAGGAACCGATTCGCTTTCCCATCTTGAAATATATGTAGGCAGCTAGCGCTCCAAAAAGGACTGCACCCCAAATACCCATTCCGCCCTGCCAGATCTTCACCGCATCAATCGGATGTCCATCTTTTCCAAAATAAGAATCGGGTGAAGTAAGGACGTGATAGATCCGACCGCCGATGATTCCGGTTGGAATTAAATACAAGGCCAAATCTGAAATTTCAGAACTAACTCCCCCTCTTGCTACATATCGGTTGCGAGTTAGATAAACCGCAACCAAAATCCCAACGAGGATAGAGAGGGCGTAGTAGTGCAAAGTTAAAAATCCCAACTCCAATTTCGAATTACTTGGAGTTGGGATGAATAAATGCATTTAAGAGTTATTTAACTCCGGCATCGGTTAGTGCCTTTTTGAAAGCGACTGGATCCATATATTGCGTTGCGCGATCCAATTCCTTGCCGTTCACAAAGACAGTTGGAGTCGAATTAACATTTTTTGCTGCCGCATCCGCATTTATATTCTTGGTCCAATTTCCATATTTCGCGTTTTGAATGCAATTAATAAATGAATTATTGGTAATTCCTGCAACTTGTCCAAGCTGTTCCAAAAATTGGTTACTCCATTTTCCGGAGTTCTCCGAGGATGCCTGGTTCTGATAAAGGAGCTTGTGATAATCAAGGAACTTTCCACTATCCGCAGCGCATGCAGCGGCATTGGCTGCAAGAATAGATTCCGCGCCGATAAAACTCATTGGGTGAAATACAACTTTTGCCTTACCGGATTGTGCCACTTGATTTATGTAAGTGTTATTCAATGACTCAAAGCGTTGGCAGATTGGACATTGGAAATCTTCCCAAATATCAATCTGTGGCTTGGCCTTAGCGTTAAAAACCACCCCATAACCATCGGCCTTTGATACAGAAGATGGAACACTTGCCGAAGAATTCGTCTTATTTGTATAGAGGGAAAAAGCGACTCCGACCACAACTACAAAGACAACCATGCCGATTACTAAACCGCGCATACCTTTATCTTTCTTTGGTCCTTTACCGGAATTCATGCTCATGCTTCTCCTCGCGTGCTCGATCTTGAAAAATTAATCTGGTTTCTTATCCATGCTCAATTTACCGTGCGGGTAACAGAACAAATAGTAACCGAGCGCCGTAAGGCCAATATCCCGCAGAATTTCGGTCAGATATGTGAGCGGATGCACTTTCCCGTCAGCCGTAACGCCGCCATTGCCAAAGCACCCACAATTAATTGCAAGTTTGCGAGCCCAGGCCTGACCCACTGCGACAATGAAGATCATCATCAAGATTCCAGAAATCGCGCCAACTCGTTTAACCCAAATACCTACAAGCAAGAAAATAGCCAAGCCAATTTCAATTGGCGGCAAGCTATAACCCAAAATATTTGCTAGTGAGATCGGTAAGAGCTTATAAACACGAACCGAAGATGCAGCCTCTGAAGGGTGTTGAATTTTCAAAACGCCGGCTGCTAGAAGAGTTCCACCAAGAATTAACCGCGCTAAAAAGGTAAGCCATGGTTGGAGCTTCTTCATCGGCGAACACCTTTTGCTAATTCCTCAGCGAGGCTGGTCAAATCTTTAAGCGCTTTCTTGAAATTCTTAGCTTCTTGAATTTTCTTAATGAAAGCCGAACCAACGATGACGCCGTCGGCGTATTGCGCAACTTCTCTTGCTTGCGCACCATTTGAAACACCCAATCCAACCGCAACCGGCGTATTGGTCTCTTTCTTTATTCGAGAAACGAGCTCGCTTGCATTTCCCGAAACCGCTCCGCGAGTTCCAGTAACACCCATCAAACTCGCGGCGTACACGAATCCCGAACATTGCGAAGCAACGCTTGGTAGGCGTTCGCCAGAGGTACTTGGGGCAACAACATATATTCGATTGATCTCTGCCTTTGCGCAGGCATCTTTCCAACCATTTGACTCCTCAATCGTTAAATCCGGAGTAATAACACCTGAACCGCCACGTTTGGCTATCTCCGCAGCAAATTCGTTAACGCCATATCTTTCGATTGGATTCCAATAAGTCATGACTACCGCCGGGACACCAAGCTTTACGGTGGCTTCCAAAATATCAAAGACATCCGATGCGCCGGTTCCATTACTCAAAGACTGTTCGGCAGCGGCTTGAATTACCGGACCATCCATTACGGGATCGCTATATGGGTAACCAATCTCAATTGCGTCGACTCCACCATCCACCATCGCTTTAATTGCAGAGATACATTCCTTTTTCGAAGGAAAGCCAGCTGGCAGATAACCAATCAACGCTGCGCGGTTTTCCGATTTAGTCCTTACTAATAAATCTTCCAAACCACTCATGAAAGATCTATTCCGAAATATTCTGCAGCGGTTTGTACATCTTTATCGCCGCGACCAGAAAGATTTATCAGAAGCGCAGCCGTTGGTCCAAGCTCTTTCCCAATGATCATCGCACCCGCAAGAGCATGTGCGGTTTCAATTGCAGGAATAATTCCTTCGGTCTTTGAAAGAAGTGCAAAGGCTTCCATCGCTTGCGCATCTGTAATTGCTCGATATTCGGCGCGACCAATGTCATGCAAGAAGGCATGTTCCGGGCCTACACCGGGATAATCCAAACCTGCCGAAATTGAATGCGACTCAACAGTTTGGCCGTTTTCATCTTGAAGTACGTAGGTACGAGTTCCATGTAATACACCAGCACTGCCGCCACTTATCGTTGCCGCATGAAGGCCAGATGAAACTCCACTACCACCAGCTTCTAAACCAATTAAACGCACTGAAGTATCTTGGATAAATGGATGGAAAATTCCGATTGCATTTGATCCACCGCCGACGCAAGCTAGAACTGCATCAGGAAGACGGCCAAATTCGGCAAGCATTTGTTGACGTGCCTCAACTCCGATTACTCGGTGAAAATCTCTTACCATCGTTGGGAATGGGTGTGGGCCGGCGACGGTTCCTAATAAATAATGTGTAGTCTCAACATTGGTTACCCAGTCACGCATCGCTTCGTTAATGGCATCTTTTAAAGTTTTTGAACCTTGAGTAACAGGAACAACTTGCGCGCCAAGTAGTTTCATGCGAGCAACATTTAGCGCTTGACGCTTTGTGTCGGCTTCGCCCATGTAAACGACGCATTCCAAGCCGAGTAACGCTGCGGCAGTTGCAGATGCAACGCCATGTTGGCCGGCTCCTGTTTCAGCAATTATTCGTTTCTTACCCATGCGCTTTGTTAGAAGAGCCTGACCAAGTACGTTGTTGATTTTGTGACTTCCAGTGTGATTCAAATCCTCGCGCTTTAAAAATATCCGAGCGCCACCGGCATGTTCTGCAAATCGTTTTGCTTCGGTAAGGATGCTTGGTCGGCCGGTGTAAGTGCGATGCAATTCCATTAATTCATTTTGAAATGCCGGATCGCGTTTTGCACTCTCATGTGCTTCCGTTAATTCATCCAGCGCGCTAATCAAAGCCTCGGGAACAAAGCGGCCGCCATATGGACCGAAATGACCTAAGAAATCTTCGGCCAACTCTGATGCAACTGGAGAATTCATCTCTAAATGATAGCCACAGTTATCTATTTACGGATGGCCGAGAAGCATCTTAATCCCTACTGCCGGATTGGCAGCCTTCACCAATGTCTCGCCTACCAATATGGCGTTGGCTCCTAGTTCTTCAATATGGGCCACATCACCTCTAGTCGCGATTCCTGATTCAGCGACCTTAACAATTCCATTTGGAATCAAAGGCAGGAGTAAATCAAAGGCTTTTGGATCTACTTCTAAAGTCTTTAAATTCCGACTGTTAACACCAATAATCTTGGCATCGATTTCCAACGCCTTTTCCAATTCGGCTTCATCGTGAATTTCGATTAATGAATTCATTCCAAGTTCAGCAGTCATCTGATAAAAATCTCGCAATTGAGTTTTACTGAGCGCTGCAACTATTAACAATTGCAAATCAGCACCGATCGCTCGAGACTCGATTACTTGATATTCGGTGACAATGAAATCTTTTCGCAGAAGTGGCAGGGTTACTTTTTCACGAACCGCTTTGAAATCGTCTATTGAACCTTTAAAACGACGTTGTTCTGTTAGGACACTAACGACACTTGCTCCGCCAGATTGGTACTCCATGGCAAGTGATGCTGGATCTGGGATTTGCGCTAAGTCGCCTTTACTTGGCGAGGAACGCTTCACTTCGGCTATCACCGAAGTTCCACTAGCCGATAGCGCCGAGAGCGCATCCAAAACTTTTGGTGCAGTTGAAAGTTGTTGTGTTAATTCAACAACCGGCAGGCGCCTTTCTTCAACATCTTCCAATACTCCCTCAACGATTGATTCCAGAACAGTACTCATTGGCTTGGATCAATCCCCTCGTTCAGTGCGCTCCATGGTGAAAGCGCTTTGCGATCATACTTTTTCGAAATTCCGCGCTTGGTTAGCCAGAAAACCAATGCCAGCGTAGGCACGAGTGCCAATAAAAGAATTACTAATTCCTTCATCCTCTTCCACCTGCATTTTCAATCTTTTTAATCTCATTTGCAGTAGCAATTGCCCCGAGCACTGCGGCTGCTTTGTTAAGGCACTCTTGATTTTCGGCGATGGGATCCGAATCAGCAACAATTCCCGCTCCCGCCTGAACATAAGCCGTACCATCTTTAATTACAGCAGTTCTAATGGCAATGCAGGCATCAATATTTCCCGTGAAATCCAAGTATCCAATCGTGCCGCCATAAATTCCTCTACGAACTGGTTCATTCTCGTCAATGATCTGCATCGCCCTAGGTTTTGGGGCGCCCGATAAAGTCCCGGCTGGAAAGACCGCAAAGAGTGCATCTACCGAACTCTTAGTCGCACTTAACTTTCCAACAACAGTAGAAACAATATGCATGACATGTGAGTAACGCTCGATTCTCATAAATTCAACTACTTCAACGCTCCCCGATTCGCAGACTCGGCCTAAATCATTTCGACCCAGATCGACGAGCATTAAGTGCTCTGCTCGCTCTTTGGGATCAGCTAGAAGTTCAATCCCTAGTGCGGCATCAACTTCGGGATCGCTTGAACGCTTTCTTGTTCCGGCAATTGGATGAATTAGGACTTCATCATTTGTAACTTTGACAAGGGCTTCTGGGCTGGAACCGACAATATCTAACCCATCTTCAAATCTAAGCAGGTACATATATGGACTTGGGTTGTGGAGTCGTAAAATTCGATAGATATCAAAGGCATCCGCCTCGGCTTTTAAATCAAATCTCTGTGAAAGCACAACTTGAAAAGCTTCTCCAGATTTAATCTCTTCCTTGATTCGTTCAACTCCGGCAAAGAACTGCGCATCGCTCGTCGAACGATTGAATTGCGGTGTAACTGGGGAAATTAAGGTTGAAATGTGAGCCGGATTTTCTTGTCGAAGATCAGAAGCCATGCTTGCCAGACGTTGCTGGGCTGATTCAAATGCCGCGTCCACTCCATCGTCATTGCCATTCCAATTAATTGCATTCGCAATCAAGGTCACGATTCCATTTTGGTGGTCATAAACCGCAATATCGCTTGTGAGCATAAAACTAATCTCAGGAAGTTGGAGATCAGATGGAACTCCAGGTATCAACTTCTCGAGTCGCCGAACTGCTTCATACCCCATGTATCCAACAAGCCCGCCGGTGAGCGGTGGCAAATTGGAAAGCTTTGGAGATCTCAAGTGTGATGCGGTTTGCGCGAGAGCTTTTAGCGGATCAATCCCGGTCGGTGCGCCAGCTGGAATCGTTCCGGTCCACGTCGCTAAACCAGACTTTTCAGTAAGCGTTGCCTCGCTATTCACCCCAATAAATGAATATCTTGACCAAGCTCCGCCATGTTCTGCTGACTCAAGCAGAAAAGTTCCTGGACGATTCTTTGCTAACTTTCGATATAACGCTAAAGGAGTTTCGCTATCGGCCAAAAATTGTCGCCACACTGGAATGACATTATGAGTCTTAGCAATCTCTCGAAATTGGTCGAGATCCATCTCTAATTTACTCATAAGAATAAAATCTTAGATTTCAATTTCGTTGTGGAAGCAGGAACGCTCCCCGGTATGACAAGCGGCGCCTATTTGATTGACCTTCAGCAATAGCGCATCGCCATCACAGTCATAAGCGATCGAAACTAATTCTTGAAAGTGTCCAGAACTCTCTCCTTTTAGCCATAGTGAATTTCTACTACGACTCCAATAGGTAACTTTTTTCGACTCTAAAGTTTTCAAAAGTGCATCACTATTCATCCAAGCCAACATAAGGACTTCATTTGAATTTGAATCTTGGGCTATTGCGGCGATCAATTCACCCTTTGATAAACGAGCGAGTATTTCCTCGGGTATCTGTGCAGAAGGTGCCATTGGGCAATTCTCCACTATTTCAACCTATTGGCGTACGGGAATTCCTTCCTTGCGCCAATCTTTCTTGATATCTGAGATCTTAATCTCGCCAAAGTGAAAGACGCTGGCGGCAAGAACAGCATCCGCGCCAGATTTTATGGCAGCTGAAAAATCAGGAATGCTCCCAGCGCCACCACTTGCAATAACCGGAACGCTAGAAATTTCCCGCACATCCTCAATCATTGGTAAATCAAATCCCGACTTAGTTCCATCTGCATCCATCGAATTCAAAAGGATTTCCCCAATCCCCCGCTCAATGGCATCCGCAATCCATGTGAGCGCATCCAATCCAGCACTTTGTCGACCGCCATGAGTGGTTACTTCGTAGCCAGATTTTGTTCCAGCTCGCCTAGCATCAACTGAGAGAACCAGAACTTGATTGCCAAAGCGATCAGAAATTTCATTTATTAATTCCGGCCGCGCTATCGCCGCCGTATTAATTGAAACTTTGTCGGCGCCGGCCCTAAGTAAGCGATCTACATCTTCAACAGAGCGAATACCGCCGCCAACTGTAAGTGGAATAAAAACTTGTTCTGCGGTCTTGCTAACCATTTCTAAAGTTGTATTTCGGTCTTCAACACTTGCCGAGATATCTAAAAAGGTTAATTCGTCAGCGCCATCTAGGCCATATCTTTTGGCGAGCTCCACTGGATCGCCAGCATCAACAAGGTTAAGAAAATTGACGCCCTTCACTACGCGACCGCCCGATACATCCAGGCATGGAATTATTCGTTTAGCTAGAGTCATTTGCCAGAAACTTCTAAGGCTTCTGGAAGGGTGAAGGCACCGGCATATAAAGCCTTTCCAACAATTGCGCCTTCAACTCCGATTGAAGTCAATTCCCGCAAATCAATTAAGTCTTGCAACTTTGAAACGCCGCCACTGGCAACAACTGGGTTTTTAGTGGCCGCACAGACTTCCTTTAGTAATTCTAAATTTGGACCAGCCAAAGTGCCATCCTTTGCTACGTCGGTAACTATGTATCTAGAACAGCCATCGCGATCAAGCCTGGCCAAAGTTTCAAAAAGTTCGCCACCTTCTTTAGTCCAACCCCGCGCCGCCAATGTATGGCCCCTAACATCCAGTCCTACTGCAATTCGATCACCAAATTCGGAGATAACTTTTGCAGTCCACTCTGGATCTTCCAACGCCGCGGTTCCTAAATTTACGCGCTTGCAACCAGTAGCTAAGGCAGTTCGAAGAGATTGATCATCACGAATTCCACCAGACAGTTCGACATTAATTGGAACACTTCCTATAACTTCAGCCAAAAGATCGGCATTACTTCCAATTCCAAATGCCGCATCTAAATCAACCAGATGGATCCATTCGGCACCAGCAGCAACGAACTCGCTCGCAACCTCTAGCGGTGCACCATATTGGCTTTCCTTGCTCAACTCGCCTTGAACAAGACGTACTGCGCGACCATCTTTCACATCGATCGCCGGAAGTAATTCCAGTTTCTTTAAATTACTCATAAGCCTTTGGTCCAATTCGCTATTAGCTTAGCTCCGGCATCGCCACTTTTTTCTGGGTGGAATTGTGTTGCCACTATATTCTCAAATTCAACTGCGGCTATAAAATCCTCGCCATAGTTTGTGATTGCATTAAGTGCGCCAGGCACCTTTGTTTTTGCGGCATAGGAGTGCACAAAATAGAAAGATGATTCTTCAACGCCAGAAAAGAGTTTTGAACCGGTTTCGGTGTTAACTGTATTCCAACCAATATGTGGAAGAACTTCAGCTGAAATTCGATTGACGGAGCCAGGCAAGATATCTAAACCCTTCGATACCCCTTTTTCATCGCTATCGGTGAAAAGAATTTGCATACCGACACAAATACCAAATATCGGTTTCTTGGCAGCTACCCGATTTGCAATTATTTCGCGCCCACCAGCATTAATTAGTTGGGAGATGCAAGAGGCAAAGGCGCCAACACCTGGAACAACAAGCCCATCCGCATCGGCACAAACTTTAGGATCTTTTGTTACAACCGTATTTGAATCCGCTAATGCAAAGGCGCGTTCGGCCGAACGCAAATTCCCTGATCCGTAATCAAGAATTGCGATCAAAGAACGCCCTTGGTTGATGGAATGCCGGTGGTCTTTCCATCAATTGCACATGCATCCTTCAATGCTCTCGCAACAGCCTTAAATTGCGCTTCAAAAACGTGATGAGCATTGCGACCTTCAAGAACTCTTACGTGAAGCGCAATGCGTGCTTCAGCGACAATTGATTCCCAAATATGGCGACCAAGAGTTGTATCGAAAGTTCCAATCAATTCAACAATTTCTGGTTGGCGGTGTACTAGATATGGTCGACCCGAGAGATCGACAGCAGCTTGAACCAAAACTTCATCGAGTGGAACCATGGCATCGCCAAAACGTCGGATACCAGCTTTGTCCCCTAGCGCTTCGCGAAGGGCCTGTCCAAAAGCCAAAGATGTATCTTCAACAGTGTGGTGAGAATCGACATCAACATCGCCAGTTGTCTTAACCGTTAAATCAAATCCAGAATGTTTTCCAAGTTGCGAGAGCATGTGATCAAAGAATGGAACTCCGGTATCAACTTCAATCAAACCGGAACCATCTAGATTAAGTTTTACATCAACTTCTGACTCTTTGGTCTTGCGGTTAACGTGTGCACTTCTCATGATCTGCTCCTAAGTTCTCGCGATTTCATAAAGCTTTAATAAACCTGGCTAATTATGGCCTAAGTGTGGCAATAGCCGCCAAGAATCGTTGATTCTCCTTTGGGGTTCCAATAGAAACTCGCAAGTAACCCTCGATTCCAATATCTCGGATCAAAATTCCCTGCTCAACAAGTTCTTGCCAACTCTCGGTAGGTGATTTGGTGAAACCCTTGAACATCAGGAAGTTCGAACTACTTTCCACGAC
>DAIOGD010000004.1:0-23805 GCA_036745395.1 Candidatus Nanopelagicaceae bacterium
GGTACCGCCAATGCCATTTTGCGACAGGGCGGAATGATCGGTGAACATGGCCACCAATTAGCCTCAATGAACGAGCATGGCGCAAAGCCAGAGATCAAGGGCTATGAGAATGCGGTAAGTGAAGCCAAGGAAGTTGTAAGCCAGATTAAGAAATTGCGAAGCGAACTCGGAAGTGAAGTAGAGATTGCCGTCCTTACTAGAACAAATAATCAACTTGATCATTTTGAACGAGAATTGGCTAGCGCTGGAATTCAATCTCAATTAAAGAGTTCGGAAAGATTCTTTGAACGAGTAGATGTGCGCGATGCCATGCGAGTAATTCGAAGCGCCTCTGTTTTGCCACCAGAAGGCGGGGATTGGTATCAAGATTTAATCGCGGTCCTGCGCCCATTTGGTGAAACCGATTATGTTCATGCATTTTTACGACTGGCTAAAACGATGCAAGAAGATGGCGCAAAGAATATGCGCGCACTTCTTCGCGAACTTGAGGATCGGGCTGAGCAGAACAATCCACCTACTTTGCCTGGTGTTGTCCTAGCGACTTTGCACGCTGCAAAAGGACTCGAATGGGATCAAGTATTTCTAGCTGGTGTAAACGATGGAATCCTGCCTATGGGCACCGATATCGATGAGGAACGCCGGCTCTTTTATGTTGGCCTGACCCGTGCCAAAGCCCGCCTCCATATTTCGTATACGGGGGAGCCAAGCCCCTTTTTACGCGGGATCCTTTAACCGAAAATAATTCACTTGCGCGAACTGTGTGGCGTCGGTTACCCTTTGCAACATGTCACAAGTAATTAACTTGATCAGCGTTCGTAGCTCTGCTGCTGCGCTTAATTGGCATGCCACAACATCAACACCTAAGCATCATGCATTTTCTGCGGATTCTGCCTATAAGAATTTTGCAGCATATGCCGGATGCGGATCCTGGAGCTCTATCGGATAACCCGAATAGTCAGCCCCAGGGCCGCAAATCCTTCAAAAGGATTAGCGGCCCTTTTTTATTACCCAAATGACCAACTAACCAAACTAACCGAGAAAGAGATAAGTCAGGCGAGAGCCAGACAGGAAAAAATGGAGGTGAGAACGATGACCGTTCTCTTCAGCGAACTACTGGTACCAGGGTGGGCCGAAGGCCCAGATGCAATGATCGGCATTAAGGAAGTTTCCGATGCCACATTTAATCTCCCATGCCATACAACCGACCCCGAAGTTTTCTTCGCCGAGTCGAAGGCTGAAATCTCCTATGCCAAGGCTCTTTGCGGTGAATGCCCACTAAAGGCTAAATGTTTAGAAGGTGCGCTTTCTAGACAAGAACCTCTAGGTGTCTGGGGCGGGGAACTCTTTGATAACGGCCGCGTTATTTCAGAGAAGCGAGCACCAGGTAGACCGCGCCTTAACGCCAGGGTCGATGAGGTACTGGCTAGTTAATTTGGCATTTAAATTTGGCAATTAATTAAGACAATTAATTAATTGTGATGCAACCGCACTCCGGATTTGGTTTCCAATATTCAAACTCCGGAGTTAGCGGTTTTAATAAATCGATGTTGACGCTAGCTCCAAGCAAGGAAGATTGATGATTGATTGCAAATTCACAAATCTGAAGTACGACTATCCCGGCGATGGCACTGACGGCGCTGGCGGAGATTTCCAGCGGCCTGGCAATTGAATTTAGAATTTCTAGATTTTGGTATCGCGGATTGGTTGAAGATCGCCATAGTTCCAAACAGCGTAAGCAGGGCGTAGTCCCCGGCTTTACAAAGGGGCCGATCTGAAATGAAGATTGAATAAGTTGGCCAAGTCCTAAATGCGCCGTTCCCTCGCTCATCCAACGTTGTAGCAGTTGGGATGGAATAACTTCGGTCGAAACCGCCAGGTCCGGATTCAAAGATGTATCGGGAGCGCTACGAAAATTTAATTGGGCCGATCTTTTAAGTTCATCAAAGATATCGGCGCAAAGCGAGCCCAAATCACTATTTCTAAGGCTTAAGCCGCAGATCAAATCAATTGTGACTTGGCGAGAATTTGATCCCGCTTCAATTAATTTACTCTGACTAAATCCCGTTGCTTGTAACAAAGTGAAGAGCGAGATTGCGAGCCGATTCTTTCCATAGATATCAATCTTGAAATTTGCACGATCTTTCACAATATTCATTGAATTAATCGAATTCATTGCGATCTTCGAGTTCACTGAATTAGAAGTTTGCATCTTCCAGGTTTCTTCAGTACCGGAGACTTCATACCAAGCGGCTAAATTGATTTCCGGTTTCACGCGTTGTGCAAAGTTGATTTCATTTTGAGCTGTGAGGCCGGTTTTGGCACCTAGTAAACCTTGCGAACCTAGTAAACCTTGATTTGAATTTTTGTAATTGGTTACCGGGCTATTGACTAGTTCGAGCAAATTAGCGCTGGCCAGAACAGCAATTAGCTCCTCGCAAAGTTGGGTGCTCTCGATTCCGGTTTGCGAGATCAAAACCTCACATATCTGAGCCAGGCTTCGGCGGCCATCTAGCAATGAAATTGCCAAAGCTAAGAGTTCGAGCTCTGGTGAAGATATTTCAAGACCGCGATGTAAGAGCCCAACATAAATATGGTCTGGGCTTCGAATCAGATTTACCCCGGGCTTTAAGGCAGGGTAGCGATCTGGATTCGTGGCTGGATAGCTGGTTGGGTTAGATCTGGAATCGTCATCGCTTGAATTATTAACTGGCATAGCCGCGCAGTATTTAAGATGCGCATCATTTGCATCTGGCGGGCTTTTGAAATCTGTGGAGTACTCAAAAAAATAACGCCCACCGTAAGACGGTGAGCGTTATTTGTAAGGCTCTAGATGCTTGCGAAAATTAAGCTAGTTTTTATAAAGCTTAAGCTTCCTTTAAAAAGCTTACGCTTTACCTAGGATGCGGTTAACTTTTGTTCCGCATACTGGGCAGATTCCTTGTGCCATACGGCGACCAGAATCAGAGACTTTTACGTGTCCTTCGAAGGAACGCTTCTCTTTGCACTTAACGCAGTAGGCCTCACCCTTATATTCCTCAGCCATTATGACCCTCCAATCGCCGCACTCGGAGTTCGGGAACATCCCGATCCTTTGTGCGTATGAGTGCACGATACCCCGATACACGCTCACAAGCGGGGATTTGAGCGTCTAACTGTGCGTAATCTCGTCCAATTCCACCGAATCCTGCCCAAAAGCGGCACTTCCGGCCTCGTAGCCCTCTAGAAATGCCTCAGCCCGGGTCTTATCGGGGTGGCGCTGTAGAAGGAGTTCAAAGTCCGGACCATGGCCCGGAATTCGCAAGTGGATCAATTCGTGAAAGATGACATAACCAACGACATAGCTAGGCGCCATTGATAGACGTTCTGAAATTCTGATGGTGCGATCGACCGTGGTGCAAGATCCCCAGCGCTCGCGCATCTGACGCCAGCTAACCGAGGCCGGACGCTCAGTGAATTCAGGCAAGTATTCGGCGAGAAGCTCGTGGGCGCTAGCCAAAAGGGCCTCATCGCTCTTTCTGGCCTTGCTCTCGCGCTTTAGGACCATCTGGATCATCTCCGGGACGATCTCGAATTCTTGCTTGCGGGTCAGGCGATCTGGAATATGAATCTCAATAAGTCCGTTTTGTCGGAAAGCTTGGATGCTGCGCTTTCGGCGCCCACTTCGGATGACTCGAAACTCGGGAAGTTTGGCCAGCAACTCCTCGCGCTCGCGCTTTTCGGCGGCACGTTCGGAGATTTTTGAAACTTTGGCGGGCATGGGCGGCAAGATATCGGCGAAGATATCTTCTTGAATGAAGTTCTCCACGGAGTCAGCGCTCACTAAAGATTATCCCCACCCACTTATTTGTTATCCCCACCTTGGGGAGACTTATACACAAGGTTATCAACAGAAGGAAAGAATCCATTTAATTTTCGAATCGAGTTCGCGAAACTTTTTTCTATTTAATCCAAGTTAATCCAAGGCAAGTCAAGCCGAAGCTTCTGAAACTTTTTCAAACTCTTAAGGACTACTTTAGAAAATTGAAAATCGGCGAAAATTCTTGGCCAGAAAATCGATAAATTGTTATTAAATGCAAGAAAGCCGCAGAATTCTTCTTTGCCGGACGCTTATATCTAAATCCCGCCAGAAATCAAATCAAATTAGGCGCGATTTTTATTTGATTATGGCCAGAAATCTCTTTAAGTTTCGACTACGAACTCCTCGGATAACCGTTCATTGTTTGCAAGGGGAAGGCAAACAAAGAATCGTGCGCCCGGGGAGTTCGCTTTTTTATAACTAAATTTGCGGGCGGGTAATTGAAAGTTAAATCAAGCCGGAGAGATCATCCGGAACGCTTGTGCTTGATAAGAATTTAGTTACATCAGCCAAATCATTTGCCGTTGGTAGAAGCGCTGGATCTTCCCAACGATGATCGCGTCCGGCTAAATCTAATTCGGCTTCAACATCAAACCAGAATGTGGCACATTCGCGCATCTTTCTTGGTGAAACTTCTAATCCAAGCAACATCGCAAAGAGTTGTTGGGTTGGCGATTTTGTTGCGCGACGGCGACGAAGTGATTCGCTCAGCGCGCTGTATGAAGGAAGTCTTCCACCAACTGCTTTTGTGGTTACGTGATCGATCCAACCTTCAATTAGTGCAAGTGCCATTTCAAGTTTATGGAGTGCAGCTTCTTGCGTTGCACTTTGTTCTGGCTTAAATAAACCAGCGTTAATTGCGATAGAAATTGAATCGGGATTGTTCATATCCAATTCGCCACTATCCATGGCACGTTGGGCTTGTTCTTGAATTGAATCAATATCAATTCGAATGCCCTTGCCATATGCAGTTATCGCATCTTGGATGTACTGCGAGAGCCAAGGAGTGTGAGTAAATAAGCGCGATGCTGCGGCTTCGCGAATTGCCAGAAAGATTCGCACTTCATCCATCGGAATCTCAAGACCTTCGGCCCATAGATCAATGTTTTGTGGGATTAAACGCGGTCCACCGGAAACCAATGGAATTGCAACATCATTTGCACCTGAAAGAGTTGTGGCTAATTGACCGATTGATTGGCCGAGTTGGGTTGCAATTAAGGAACCCATAAAGGCGCGCATGATTGGGGTAATGCTTGCCATTGCCGGCCCATCGGCCATTGGTGATTCATTCAAAATATTTGTTAGTGCGCCAGCCATGCCATCGGCGAGTGGTTCTAGGAGTTTTTGCCAACCAGAAAGTGAGGCATCCATCCAATCGCGCCGTGACCAAGCTACTTGGGAGCTTTGGGAATTTGCCGGAAAGACGGTGGCTTCATCGAGCCAGGTATTGGCAATCGCTAACGCTTCCTTGCACTTGGCTAGATCCTGATCACCAATTGGAAGTTCTGGGCCGGTGGCTAAAAACTTTCGAGCTATTTCGCGAAGGGTCTCGATTGCGATTAGGGGAGCACCTGGGTTATTTGCGGCGGCAAAGAGAGTTTGTGGGTTGAAACCAAAGTTTGCGAATTGGGCAAAGAGTTCTTGGTAGTTAGGTTGGCGATTGTTTTCGGAATTGTCGCCATCATCGTTTCCAGAGAAATCATTTGGGCCAAAGCCGAATGGAGTCATGCCATAGGTAACCACAAAACTCTGAGAAATCTTCCCGAGCGCCCCGGATCTTTGGTTGGGTAATAAATTCGAACAAGCCGTTAAACCCGCAATTCCCAGATGGAATTGTTAGGGTGGGAAGGTGAACCTAGCCCTCAACGCCGCAGCCAAGGCAGCACTAATTTGGTGGCTAATCCCAATTTTCGCAGTTACCGGTGCGATCATCTACGTGATCTGGGTTTCAAAGTTTCAAGATAAATATGAGAATGAAACCAATCGTTCGGTAGATAAGTTTTCCAGTTTCCAGGAGACCTTTAGAAGCTCAAAGCCTGGAAACCCGAATAAGCCAACTTCAGATAATTAAGGAAATCCCGTTTTAAATAAGTTTCGAGGAAAAAACAACTCCTCTTCTATTTCAATTTACTTAATAATCCTTTTTCTCTTTATCGCCCTAATTTCGCCAGCTCCCTTTGTACTTGTTTCCCCGGGGCCAGCAAGTGATTTGTTGGCAAATCGAATTACGCTTTCAAATGGCTCAGTAGCTAAGCCCTTCAAAACTTCGGGTTCGCTTTTTTCAACTACGGTCTATGTAAATAGCCCGGGGTCAAAGCCGCGGGGGATCGAAGTGATTCGTGGTCTATTCGATTCGCAGAATTCGGTATTGCCTTGGGAAGTTGTTTATCCCAGCGATGTAAATTCGGCGAAAGAGATAGCCCGCTCGAAAAAAGAGATGGCCGATTCAAAGCAGAACGCGGCAACAGCGGCCTTGTCGTTTTTAAAGCTGGTTCAACCAAATATCAATACAACTTGGAAACCCGAAGATGTAAAGATAAATATGAAAGATGTCAGCGGGCCAAGTGCCGGTTTGGCCTTTGCGCTAGCGCTAATTGTGCAATTTGCCGATCCGCAATTAATAAACGATCGCAAGGTTGCAGTTACTGGAACGATTTCGCAATTTGGTGTTGTCGGTGCAATTGGTGGAATCAATCAAAAGATTATTGGCGCCAAGGGCGCTGGGGCTTCAATCTTTATCCTTCCTAAAGATAACTGCCAAGACCTCTCTAGGCTTAAGGATCAAAACCATTCCAGCAATGGCCTAAAGCTGATTGCGGTGGCTAATCTCTCGCAAGCGGTGCATGCTTTAGCGGATTCTCGAATCGCCGACTCCCTCCACTGCTAGGTAGAGTGGGCTCATGAGCTCATTCCAATTTCCAGGTAATCCGTTTAACAATTCAGGAAATGGAAATGGTGGTCGGCCACCTCGTCCTGCTTTTAAGAAGCCAGGACCACTTGCTTACACAGTTTTAACACTCATCGTTCTCTCGGTAATTCTTGCGGCATCAAGCGGTTTCTATGCCGATCTCCTTTGGTTTAGATCGGTCAACTTTGTAAGCGTTTGGCGCACAGTGCTTTTAACAAAGGCGGAACTATTTATTGGTTTTGGTTTCTTAACATCCTTGGTTATCACTTCAAATGTTTATATCGCCTATCGAACCCGTCCAATTTATGCACCGGTAAGCGTTGAGGCCGATAATTTAGAACGTTACCGTGGACAATTAGAGCCAATTAAGCGCTGGGCACTTTTAGCAATTGCGATTGTCTTCTTTTACTTTGCGGGAAATTCCGGAATTCGCCTATGGACAACTTGGTTGCAATTTAAGAACTCAACTCCTTTTGGCGCAAAGGATCCACAATTTGGTTTAGATATCTCCTTCTTTGCTTTCAAATTACCTTTTTATCAATCGTTGATTAGCTGGGCTATTTCAACTTTAGTTTTAACGATCTTGGCATCGGCCGCGGTTCATTACCTTTACGGTGGAATCTCGCTTCAAGCTAAGGAAGACCGCACAACAGTTTCTGCTCGCGTGCAACTATCAGTTCTTCTTGGAGTGCTTGTATTAGTTAAGGCACTTGCTTATTGGTTTGATCGCTATGCCTTGGCGCTAAAGACTGGTCGTTTAATCACCGGTCTTACCTATACCGATGTAAATGCGGTACTTCCAGCGAAGGCGATACTTTCGGGCATCGCAGTTGTCTGCGCAATTCTCTTCTTTGCAAACATCATTCGCCGCTCTTGGGTTCTTCCAACAGCTGGCGTTGGTTTGCTCGTCGTTTCTTCGCTGATTATTTCTGGAATTTATCCTTCAGCAATCCAACAATTTACCGTTAAGCCTTCGGAATCATCGAAGGAAGCGCCATATATCCAGCGCAACATCAATGCGACAAGAGCGGCTTACAATCTAAGCAATGTAACCGTTAAGGATTACCAGGCGACGATTCAAACCTCGGCCGGTCAATTAAAGAACGATGCCGCGACAATTTCCAATATTCGTTTGATCGACCCAAATGTAGTTCCAGCAACTTTCCGCCAACTACAGCAGATCAAGCCCTATTACACCTTCCCAGATTCATTAGATATGGATCGCTACACAATCAATGGCGTAAAGCGCGATGCCGTTGTTGCAGTTCGCGAATTGAATATCAATGGAAATCCAGTTCGAAATTGGATCAATGATCACTTGGTTTACACCCACGGCTTTGGCTTTGTTGCAGCATATGGAAATACCGTTGATGCCGATGGAAAGCCAGCATTTGCTGTTGGGAATATTCCTCCAACAAATGGCCTCGGAAACTTTGAACCAAGAATTTACTTTGGCGAGAATGTCCCCGACTATTCAATTATCGGGGGCACAAAAAGTTCAACCGCAACCGAACTTGATTACCCAGATGACAATTCGGCAAATGGTCAAAAGAACTACACCTATACCGGCAAGGGCGGCGTTCCAATGGGATCGCTATTCTCAAGATTGTTATTCGCGGTTAAATACAAAGAACAACGAATCTTGCTTTCAAGCTTGATCAACAAGGATTCGAAGATTCTCTTCAATCGAAATCCTTCAGAGCGCGTGCAAAAGGTTGCCCCGTGGTTAACCCTTGATGGAAATCAATATCCAGCAATCGTTAACGGTCGCGTGATGTGGATTATTGATGGCTACACAACCAGCGCCGGCTATCCATATGCAAAGCACACAAACTTGGCAGATGCCACAACAAATTCAGTAACGACAAGTTCGGCCTCGGTTGCTTCACTTGCAAGCAAAGATGTGAATTACATTCGCAACTCGGTCAAGGCAACAGTAGATGCCTATGACGGAACAGTGACTTTGTATGCGTGGGATGCCAAGGATCCAGTGCTTCAAACTTGGAGCAAATCATTCCCAGGGACCTTGCAACCAAAGAGCGCAATGCCAGCTGCATTGTTAGATCACATTCGTTATCCAGAAGATTTATTTAGCGTTCAACGCGATGTTCTAAGTACCTATCACGTCGAAACCGCTAACGCTTTTTATGGCGGCCAAGATTTCTGGCGCGTGCCTACCGATCCATCTTCACTTGGTGGTAACTCAGGAGTCCAACCTCCTTATTACATGACCATGCAGACCCAAGGTTCGAACAAGTCAACCTTCGAATTGACGACATCTTTTGTGCCACGTGGAAATCGCCAGAACTTAACGGCTTTTGCTTCGGTCAATTCCGATAACGGTCCGGATTACGGAAAGATCACCGTTCTGCAATTGCCACGTTCGACAAATATTTCTGGTCCATCCCAAGTGGCCTCAAACTTTGAAGCCAATCCAACAGTTGCGCAGGCACTTTCATTGCTTCGCCAAGGTGGGTCTGATGTCGTACTTGGAAACTTGCTAACTCTTCCAGTTGGAAGTGGCTTGTTATACGTGCAGCCGGTTTATGTTCGTGCAACATCGAACTCATCGTCCTATCCATTACTTCAAAAAGTTCTGGTTTCATTCGGCGATCAAATTGGCTTCGATAGTTCGCTAAAGGGTGCACTTGATCAAGTCTTTGGTGGTAACTCTGGAACGATTTTGAATAACACCGGAACAACTATTTCTAATTCAACTGGAAGTAGTACTTCTGGAACGATGAGTTCTTCGCTTCGCGCCGCACTTGCTAGTGCACAACAAGCACTTGCAGATTCGCAAGCCGCACTAAAGCGCGGAGATTTCACCGCATATGGTCAGGCACAAGATCGCTTGAAGTCTGCAATTTCTGCTGCGATTGCCGCACAGAAATAAACAGTAGTAATTACCTTCAAGAAATCTCCGGTTTGGGTTATTTCCGGCAATCCAATAGGATTGCGGTTACCGACGCGGGGTGGAGCAGCTCGGTAGCTCGCTGGGCTCATAACCCAGAGGTCATAGGTTCAAATCCTGTCCCCGCTACTAGATTGAAATAGCCGTAGGCCACGATGAAGTGGCTTCGGTTTTGCTAAAAGATGGGCCGATAACAAGTGATGAATTTGCAGACCGTTTATGACGCATCTGCAGATCGCTTAATTGAACTCGCGGCAAAAAATACCTTCATCGCAATTACTGCCAGATTCGCAACTGAACAAGATGCAAATATTGTCCTAACCGGTGGTCGTACTGGTGCCAAGATCGCAGCTGCGCTAGGTACCGAGATAAGTGATGCGGCAACAAATTTCCCAGAACAATTTATCAAGCGACGGATTCACATCTGGTTTAGCGATGAACGCTACGTTTCGGCAAATAATCCGGATCGAACAGATTTAGCGATCCTTCCAGAATTAGAGAAATGCAAAGATCAATTGGTTATCCATCGCGTAGCTAGTATAAGTGATGATTCAGATCCTGAAAAAATAAAATTAGAATTAATTGCTGCGGCCCAAAGTTATGACCAAGAATTAGCAAAGTCATTAATTGGTAGCGGCTTTGATTCGGTGATCTTGAGTCTTGGTGAAGATGGCCACGTAGCATCTTCATTTCCGGGCCAAGATGAAGTCTTAAATTCAAAAGGATTTGCCGCGCCAGTTAGCGCTTCGCCAAAGCCACCACCAAATCGAGTGACCTTAACTTTGCATGCGCTCTCGAATTCAGCACAGATTTTTGTATTTGGCGTAGGTGCTGGAAAATTAGAACCAGTTAAAGCGGTCCAAGCAGAAGATGCGCGGGCGGTTGTTACAAAATTAAGGCAGAATTCCACCCGAGGCCACATGTTCTTATTGACCGATCAGAAAGATAAATAATGAGCAATCAATCGCAGCCACTGCAATTCACAATGATCGGCCTTGGCCGGATGGGTGCAAATATCGCCCGTCGCGTTAAGTCAAAGATCGATGCGCCAATAAACATCTCAGCATTCGATGTTAGCGCCGATGCCGTTAAGACCATGGCCTCTGAAGGTTTCACCGGACTTTCGTCCCTCTCAGATTTAGCAAAGCAGAACAACGATGCAAACCCACAGGTTGTTTGGGTAATGGTTCCAGCCGAAGTAACGGCAAAGACAATTCGAGATGTTGCCGAGCATTTAACACCTGGTTCAACAATTATTGATGGCGGAAATACTTTCTATCGCGATGACATTGCAAATGCAGATTGGTTAAAGACCAAGGGAATCAATTTTGTTGATGTCGGAACATCAGGTGGCGTCTACGGTCTTGATCGTGGTTATAGTTTGATGATTGGTGGCGAGAAGAACGTAGTTGATCGCTTAACTCCAATCTTTCGCGCACTTGCTCCCGGAGTAAATGCTGCAGAGCGAACACCTGGTAATACCGGTGCGATTACAACTGCCGAAGAAGGATTCTTGCACTGCGGACCAGTTGGCTCTGGTCACTTCGTAAAGATGGTTCACAATGGAATAGAGTACGGTGCAATGGCCGCTTACGCCGAAGGCTTAAACCTTTTGGATGCCGTTCGAAATGGCGTAAAGCACCCAACGTCTGTCGGTGGCCATGATGAAACTAAATACGATCTTGATCTGGCAGAAGTTACTGAAGTTTGGCGTCGTGGGTCAGTCGTTGCATCTTGGCTGCTTGATTTAACTGCTGAGGCGTATAACGAAGATCCAAAGCTTGCTAGCTACACCGGTGCGGTTGCGGATTCTGGCGAAGGTCGTTGGACCGTTGCGACGGCAATTGATGCTGGTACTCCAGCAAATGTTTTAGCTGCTTCGCTATTTAGCCGCTTTGCCTCTCGCGGAAATGATATTTATGCAAACAAAGTTCTATCAGCAATGCGCAAGAAATTCGGCGGACACCGTGAGGCAAATACCAAATGACAACTAAACCACTTAAAGGTAAGACTCCGACCCCTTGTGACGCGCTTGTTCTATTTGGTGCAACAGGTGACTTGGCCAAGAAGAAGCTCTTCCCGGCTTTGTACAACATGTCACTTCACAATGCGTTGAATGCCGATGTTATTGGTGTTGCTTCTACTCGTTGGGATAACGACCAATTTCGTTCTAATGCATTTGAAGCAATTCGCGAGCGAGTTCCTAATGTTGATGAAAAGGTTATTGCAGATTTAAATACCAAGCTATCGCTGGTTGTCGGAAATTACGAAGACCCACAGGTTTACAAGGATCTAGCGGCAAAACTTGAAGGCAAGAAGAAGCCCGTCATTTATTTGGCAATCCCACCAGCGCTTTTTGAACAAGTGACTCAAGGGTTGGCTTCGGTTGGAATTACAAATACGGCGCGCTTGGTTGTTGAAAAGCCATTTGGTCGCGATTTGGCCTCAGCCCAGAAGCTGCAAGATTCGATCGAAGCTGTTCTTCCAGAAGTTCGCATCTACCGTATCGATCACTACCTCGGCAAAGAATCAGTTGAAGATATTTTGATCTTCCGTTTTGCCAACTCAATTTGGGAACCACTTTGGAATCACCGATATATAAATAGTGTTCAAATAACTATGGCCGAAGATTTTGGAATTGAAGGCCGTGGTGCTTTCTACGATGGCGTTGGTGCTTTCCGAGATGTTCTTCAAAATCACTTGCTACAAGTACTTGCTTTGATTGCCATGGAGCCACCTTCAGATCTAACTTCTGAAGTTATGGAAGACGAGAAGTTAAAGGTCTTTCGTGCCATCGATGCGCTAAAGCCAGAAGAAGTTGTTCGCGGTCAATATGTTGGTTACTTAGATGAAAAGGGTGTTGCTGAAAATTCAATGACCGAAACCTTTGCCGCCGCAGTTGTTCACGTTGATAGCTGGCGTTGGGCAGGAGTCCCGTTCTATTTGCGCACTGGAAAAAATCTAAAGGAAACTATTCTTGAAGTAATTATTGAATTCAAGCACCCACCAAGAATGCTATTTGCCGCAAGTCAAAGCCTTTCACCAAACGTTTTGCGCTTTAGATTAGGCAAGCAAGATGGCGTGGATATTGAACTTATGGCAAAGGCGCCTGGCGATAAATTAGCAACAATTCCAGTTCAATTAAATGTTGAATTTAGCGCTGCACTTGGTGAACGTCAAGAGGCATATGAACGTTTGCTTCGCGCAGCTATGGCTGGCGATCACATGCGCTTCACGCGAATCGATTCGGTTCTCGAAACCTGGCGAATTCTTGAGGGCGTTATTAATAACGAAACCCCGGTTTATCCGTACTTCAAGGGAACTTGGGG
This sequence comes from Candidatus Nanopelagicaceae bacterium, assembly GCA_036745395.1. GTDB lineage: Bacteria > Actinomycetota > Actinomycetes > Nanopelagicales > Nanopelagicaceae > AAA044-D11. The sequence goes on from DAIOGD010000004.1 coordinate 13,005, forward strand.
ACCGGAAAAGGTTGATGAGTTAATTCCACAAGGTTGGATCGAACTCTAAATCTTGATTTGCCTTAATTAATCTTTAAGGACTTCTTGAAGCTTATGGCTAATTTCAAAGACGCCATAAGCCAAGCCATCGATTCCGAGAATGTAGATACTCTTTCCATTTGCATGGCCGCTTTCAACGATTTCACTTATTGAATCTGGGAATTTAGCCGTAGCCCGGACCATCGCAAGAGTTGGGCCAAGGAGTGCATTTCTAACAACGCCGTTAACAATTACCTTCGCCGCAATGCCGTTGATCGGAGATTGATTCCATTGGGTATAGGCGATTGGGACCACGCCAGCGCTCTCTAAATCCGTAGCAATTGCGAGCATTGCCTTGTGTTGATCGGATGGGTTTTCGAAAACCTTCGTTAAATGCTCTCGAAGCCCAAAAATAAGCGTCAGCGTCAAGGAATTTAATTGTGCCTCTTGAATCTCAGACTCATCGCCAACCTTGTATGGAGCCGTAACTAATAACTTTCGATCAACCGTAAATACTTCCTCAAACTCAGGAATAACCGGAACGACGTCCTTCTTGCCACCTTTGCGAACTTTTTTTACGAGTAAAAGTATTAAGAGAATGACAAGTAAGAGCGCGCCAGATGCCGCACCGATATAAATGGGCTTATGCAAATAAGAATTGAGTGATTCGGGTAGCTTTAAATGCAATTATTTTCCAAACACTTCATTTAGGAATGCCTCATGTAGAAGGCCATTACTTGAAACAGCGCTACCGCCGTGAACTCCGGCTTTGCCTGATGTATTAGTGAATCTTCCACCTGCTTCGCGGACAATAATTTCCAGAGCCGCCATATCCCAAAGCGCTAATTGAGGTTCAACCGATAGATCAACCGCACCTTCGGCAACCAACATGTGGGACCAAAAATCTCCCATCCCGCGGGTACGCCAGATTTTTTCTTGTAGGCCGATAAATTTTTCCTTCGAATTTCCCCAACCAATCAAATCTGAATAAGAGATTGAAGCATCAGCCAACTTTGAAACTTTTGAAACGGAAATTTTCTTGGTAACGCTTCCACTCTTAAGATCGTGGGTTACATATGCACCGCCACCGATAGTCGCATGCCACCTACGTGAAAGCGCTGGTGCACTAACGACTCCGACAATTACTTCACCTTTCGAATCGCAAAGTCCAATCAAGGTTGCCCAAGTGGGAACTCCGCGGAGAAAATTCTTGGTGCCATCAATTGGGTCGATAACCCAATAACGCTTTCCATCTGGGAGATTCTCGAGATCTAAGGAATCTGGTCGGCCAAATTCTTCGCCAACAATTAAATCGGCGCTTCTTGCGCTAGCTAATTCACCACGGATCGCATTTTCAACGGCCTTATCGGCATCGGTAACCGGCGAGAGATCCGGTTTGGTTTCAACAATCAAATCATTTGCCTGGTAGCGCTTTAATGAAATTGCATCTGCAAGGTCGGCCAACTTCAGAGCAAGTTCTAAATCTTGCGCAAGTGTGAAGGTATTTTCTTGGTCGGCCATTCCGGAATTCTAGTTTATTTGGAGTTGGTCGCGCGGTTAGAACTTCGAATGGCTTCGCGCAATAAACCACGGAGATTTTCTAGTCGGGATTTGCTCTTGGCATCTAGTTCCCATGAATTAAGGGAGCAACTCTCTTCATTGTGCGAACAATTCTTTGGGCAATGTTCGATCGCTTCGGTAAATTCACCAAATGCGGCAATTACTCGGTTGCTATCAACATGTGCCACACCAAATGAGCGAACGCCCGGGGTATCGATAATCCAGCCAGTTTCATTCTCGCCTGGGACCGGGTTAAGTTTTAGAGCCAAGGCAGAGGATGAAGTGTGGCGGCCGCGGCCGGTAACTTCATTAACAATTCCAGTTGCGCGATCAGCGGTATCGACCAGAGCATTTACCAAAGTTGATTTTCCAACTCCAGAGTGGCCAAGCAAAACGGTTCGCTTATTTGAAAGCGCAAGGCGAATATCAGCAAGGTCGGCGCCCTTTTGGGTTCGATAAATTTCTAAATCTAATTCAACATAGTTAGCTAAGAATTCCGTTGGATCAGCCAAATCGCATTTAGTGATGATCAGAATTGGCTTAATGCCTTGATCAAAGGCAACAACAAGTGCGCGATCAATAAAGCCATGACGCGGTTCTGGATTTGCCGCCGCTAAGACAATTCCCATTTGATCGACATTGGAGACGATCATTCTTTCTAGATCTGCAGCATCATCGACAGTTCTAGTTAAAGCATTTTTTCGAGGTGCGACGGTAACAATTCTGGCAAGAGATCCTTCGCTGCCGGTTAAATCTCCAACAACTCCAACGGTATCGCCAACTACAACCGATTTTTTCCCGAGTTCGCGGGCTTTCATAGCGGTGACTAACTTGGTTGGATCCTCATTAATTAGAACGGTAGTGCGACCGCGATCAACGGCGATAACAAGTGCCTGTTCGGCCTTTGTGTAATCAGGACGATCTTTGGTGCGGGGGCGACTTGATCTTGCTGGGCGAGAACGAACATCGCTCTCGTCATACTCGCGCTTACTTACCAAGGGATTGTTTCCCGATCATTAGTTTTGACCAAGCATCGCATGCCAAGCTCCGGGGAAATCCGGAAGTGTTTTCTGGGTTGTTGCAATGTTTTCAACTGAAATTCCATTCACCGAAAGGCCAATTATTGCGCCGGCAGTAGCTAGGCGATGATCTTCATAGGAATGGAAGATTCCGGAATGTAGCGGCGAAGGTGAGATATGAAGTGCGCTCTCTTCTTCATCAACATCGGCGCCAAGGGAATTTAATTCGGTAGCAAGAGCTGATAGTCGATCGGTTTCATGTAAACGCAAATGCGCAATACCGCGAAGCGATGATGGTGTATTTGCCAGAGCTGCAACCGCAGCAATCGATGGTGTTAATTCGCCAACATCATGGAGATCAATATCGATGCCATTAATTGAGCCAGTTCCAGAGATCGCAAGATCATTGCCTTGGAATTCAACCTTGGCACCCATGGTGGTGAAGATCTTTCGAAGCTGATCGCCAGGTTGGGTGGTCTGTTTTGGCCAATCAGTAATCCGAACGGTGCCGCCACAGATCATGGCCGCAGCCATAAAAGGAGCAGCATTTGAAAGGTCCGGTTCAATAACTAAATCAAGACCCGTTAATTCGCCAGGTAAAACGCGCCATTGATGAATTCCAGTTGATGGATCGCTAACTTCAACGGTGGCACCAAATTGGCGCAGCATTGCAACGGTCATTTCGATATGCGGCATTGATGGCAATGAAGTTCCGATGTGCTTTACGGTAATTCCGTTTTCGGTCGTGGGACCTATTAATAGAAGAGCTGAAATAAATTGACTTGATGCAGAGGCATCGATTTCAAGAACTCCGCCCTTAATTGCGCCATTGCCATTAATTGTTAGAGGAAGTGAATACCGAGCACCGTGGTCGATCGTGATTCCAAGATCTTCGAGTGCGGAAATTACTGGCCCTAGTGGACGTTCGTGGCTTCGTGGATCGCCATCGAAATGGATTAAACCGTTTGCAAGTGCGGCAACTGGTGGCAAGAAACGCATAACGGTTCCGGCATTACCGACATCAATGCTTGCTGGTCCAAAGAATTTGCCCGGATTAATTTCCAGATCGCCATTTGGCAATTGATTTATCCCGCAACCAATTGCTTTTAAGCCCGCGATCATCAGCGCAGAGTCGCGCGAATGAAGTGGCTTTCGAAGCAAAGATGGGGTTTTAGCTAGCGCAGCAAGAATAAGCGCGCGATTGGTAACCGATTTAGATCCGGGGATAGTGACCATGGCATTTACTGGCGCATCACGAAAAGGCGCCGGCCACAGATCTTCGGTATTACTCACAGGCCTAGCCTACCTGCAGTGGAGTAGTTAACGGATATCGTTTGAACTATGTGCGGCCGTTATGCCTTATCCAAACTTCCAAGTGAATTAATTGAGGAGTTTGAAATAACTGCTGGCCATGTTGGGTCGGTTCTGCCGGCCGATTGGAATATCGCGCCAACCCGCGAGATCTACATAATTCGCGACAATCAAGAGTTCAAGCGCGAATTAGTAAATGTCTCATGGGGATTAATTGCGCCATGGAGTAAAGATCAAGTTGAAGCGGTTCGCTCGCAATCCCAAGCGATAAATGCGCGAACCGAAACGGTTCATGAAAAGCCAACATTCAGATCTGCTTTTAGATCAAGGAGATGTTTAATTCCGGCAACAGGTTATTACGAATGGGCAACCGAACTTGGGAAATATGAAACGAAGCAACCGTTCTATATTCATTCACAAGATATTCATTCGCAAGATTCGAAATCAACTCTAGCTTTCGCTGGGATTTATGATCGTTGGGTAAATGCAAATGGTGAAATATTTGAAAGCGCGGCAATCATCACAAGAGAAGCTGTTGATTTCTTAGCGACAATTCACCATCGAATGCCAACATTCTTGCCAAGAGATCGATGGGACTCTTGGCTTGATCCCCGGATTAAAGAGGTTGGTGATATCCGAAAAATTATGGAGGTTGATCAGCCGGCGAGTGGCTTGGCGGCGCATCCGGTCTCAAGTTCGGTAAATGCCACCCGAAATAACGGCCCCGATCTAATCACGCCGATCGAAATAGGGGATTCCCAGACGCTTTTCTAAACCGGCGGAATAAAGCCAGCTCTCAGCAGGTTCTATGAATATGACTGTAACCTTATGGCCGATGGCATCGGAAATAGAGGTTAAGACTCCTGCGGGATTACTCGCCAAGGAGAGCGCTGTCGATCGTGCAAACCGATTCACAAATGATGCGATGCAATATACAAATCAACTTTATGCAGCTGCACTTCGATACACCAAGAATGCACATGATGCCCAAGATTTGGTTCAAGATACTTATGCAAAGGCATTTACTTCATTCCATCAATTCGAACCTGGCACTAATTTAAAGGCCTGGCTCTATCGAATTCTCACAACAACATTTATTAATAACTATCGAAAAGATCAACGTCGTCCCCAAATCTCTGACGGTGAATTAGAAGATTGGCAACTAGCGGAATCGGCAAGTCACACAAGTGATCAAGGTAAATCTGCCGAGGATGAAGTTTTAGAAAATATGCCAGATGGCGATGTTAAGAATGCACTTGAAGAGATTCCAGAAGAGTTTCGTTTGGCTGTTTATTACGCCGATGTCGAGGGTTATTCATATAAAGAGATTGCAGAAATTTTAGGAATTCCATCGGGAACAGTGATGTCTAGACTTCACCGTGGACGTAAGTTATTGCGCGAATTGCTTGTGGCGTATGCCAAAGATCGCGGCTATGCAAAAGGTTTTGGTGAATCATGAGTTGCGGCCAACACCACGAAACATCCTGTCAGGATGTTCTTAACGCGATGATCTTCTTCATCGACCGAGAGATCACTGATTCAAACCAACTTATGGCTCTGGAGGTTCACTTCCAACAATGCCCACCTTGCTTGCAAGAGATGGAGCACGAGCGCAAAGTTATTAATCAAATGAAGAAGTTACTTGCTGATTCTTGTAACGAGTCCGCGCCCGAAGGACTGCATGCCCGAATCGCAGCTCAGACCGCACTTCTCGCTGCGCAGATGTCGGCCCCAACCCAATTTGTAACCGAATATCGCCAGAGCCAAACCACGGTAATAACCGATGAAAATGGCAGTGTCGTTATCGAAGAAACACATATTCAAATTCAAAGTACTAACGAGTTTGGCGAGTTTGGTAAAGATTTCCCGCTAAGTTAAGCGGCATGAATAGCGAGAACGTACGTGGCGCCATTGGTATGGCATCCCTTACGGTGCGCCCAAGTGATACTTCGGTTGCGCAAGCGCTCAATGATTTAACAATTCTCGCAACGCCTACATTAATTAACATTTTAGAAGGCGCTTGTAGCGCTGCCCTTGCCGAGCACTTTGAATCTGGTGAAACTTCAATAACAACTGAAATCAACATAACAACGAGTTCGGCAGTTGGTATTGGCGCAGAGATTCACGCCAATGCAACTTGTGTAGAAGTTGAAGGTGGCGTCTTTAAATTTAACGTTGAAGTTCACCACGGAAGCAAACTTGTGGCATCGGGATCAATTCACCGCAAACTCGTTGACCGCGTCTCCTTCTCGGCTCGTGTTGCCGCCGAGTCCATTACATCTTCATCGGCTGCTGATCAATAAGAGGTAATAAAAAAAGCGCCGAATAATCTTCGACGCTAAACACGGAATGGACCCCTCGAGATAAAGCCTCGGGTCTCCATTCAAGTGTTTTGCTACCGAAGAATTATTCAGCGCTTTAACAGCCGAAACGGTTCAAACAGTTAGAACTAATTACTTTTTGGTGGCCCAGAAGATTTCTGCGATCTCATCGATCTTGGCAAGAAGCTTGTCAGCTACTGCAACATCGTTTGATCCCTTAGTTCCGCCAGCGCCAGCAAGCTTTGTTGCTTCGTTGAATAGAACGTGAAGTTGTGGGTAGGTTTCAAAGTGGGGAGCCTTGAAGTAATCGGTCCATAGAACCCATAGGTGATGCTTTACTAATTCTGAACGCTCTTCCTTAACTGCAACAGCGCGAGCTTTGAAGTCGGCATCGCTTGATGCGGCGTACTTCTCCATAGCTGCCTTAACTGATTGCGCTTCGATCTTTGCTTGTGCTGGATCGTAGATACCGCATGGCAGATCGCAGTGTGCGTGAGCAACTGTCTTTGGTGCGAAAAGATTCTTGAACATTTAGTTCCCTCTCTGTGCTTAGGGTGCAAGACTACCTTTCTGATGAAGATGTTGCGATTTCAATTTCTGCGCTTGCAGGCGGTTGTTGTCCATGGGACTTCGATGTGGCCAGCCTTTGCCCATGGCGATTGGTTGCTATTTCGCACCTTGCGTTGGACGTTAAACCCAACTCATGCAGCGCTTCACGATCTTGTTGGCAAAGTTGTTCTGGTTCGCAGAAGCGCTCCCGAAGGTTCACCACTTGAAGATGACTTTCTACAGATAAAGCGCGTTATTCACGTTAATGAATCGGGCATCTGGGTCGAGGGCGATAACAAAGCTCAATCAACTGATTCCAGAACTTGGGGCTATCTATCTCCCAAAGAAATCATCGGCATCTACATTCTTAGGTATCGACGAGGTCGCTAGTAAAAAGATATAAAGAAAAAAGCCCTGCATAAAACATCGGACGCAGAGAATCGAAAAACCACACCCGAGGAAAAGCTTCGGTGTGTTTTTTAAGATTCTTGCTACCCGAAGTTTTACTACGGTCTTCCGAAGTTCTTGAAGATATTTACAAAAGTTAGCGAGTGAAAGCTTCGGTGATTAGCGCGTGTTGTTCTTCTTCGTGCAGATGGTGTGAACCAGTTGCTGGAGAAGCGGTTGCGCGACGTGAAACGCGACGCAAAGTGCGACCTTCCAGAATCTCTGCAGTTGTAAGTGCAACGTGTGGCCAAGGACCTTGGTTTGCTGGCTCATCTTGAACCCATAGAAGATTTGCATTTGGATGCTTTGCAGCAATCGCAGCAAATTCTTGTGATGGGAATGGATACAACTGTTCAACGCGAACAATTGCGGTCGATGTTTCGCCAAGCTTTGTGCGCTCTGCAATTAAGTCGTAGTAGACCTTGCCGGAGCAATAGATAACACGAGTTGCATTGGTGACAGTTGGGTCATCAATGATTGGTCGGAATGTTCCAGTTGTGAAATCGTTTAGCCCAGATGCTGCAGCCTTTAGACGCAACATTGACTTAGGTTCGAAGACGATCAATGGACGACGAGCCGGATTCTTCATGTGCCAACGAAGCAAGTGGAAGTAAGAGGCTGGTGTTGAAGGTTGGGCAACAGTCATATTCAACTCAGCGCAGAGCGCTAGGTAGCGTTCGATGCGAGCTGATGAGTGATCTGGGCCTTGTCCTTCATATCCATGTGGAAGTAGGAGTACTACGGATGAACGCTCGCCCCACTTTTGAAGTGAAGATGAGATGAATTCATCAACGATTGTTTGCGCGCCATTGGCGAAGTCACCGAATTGCGCTTCCCAAAGAACTAGTGCGTTTTCCCGTTCGACCGAATAACCATATTCAAATCCCATTGCCGCATATTCAGAAAGCAAAGAATCGAATACGAAGAATTGGTTGTCATCATTAATTAATTCGCGAAGCGGAGTCCAGTCGGTGCCGGTATTTTGATCGACGATAACTGCGTGACGATTCGAGAATGTTCCGCGGCGAACATCTTGTCCCGCCAAACGAATTGGGTGGCCCTCAAGTAGTAGGGATCCCATGGCAAACATTTCACCAGCAGCCCAGTCAACAGTTCCTTCACCCAGCATCTCAACGCGCTTTGCAAGTTGTGGTGCAAGCTTTGCGTGAGGAACAAATCCTTCTGGCATTGCAGTCTGGGTTGCCGCAATCTTGCGAAGTGTTGCTTCATCAACTGAAGTGTTAACGGTTTCTGGAGCTGGAGCGGTTGGAACCACAATGTTCTTGTGTTCTGGTTCGATGTTGTGAACCGCGTTGTAAACCGCATCAAGTTGAGTTTGATAATCGCGCAATACTTCTTCGGCCTCTTCAACGGTGATATCACCGCGACCGATAAGTGCTTCGGTGTAAAGCTTGCGGGTTGAGCGCTTGGCATCAATCAACTTGTACATAAGTGGTTGGGTGAAGCTTGGCTCATCGCCTTCGTTATGTCCGCGACGACGGTAGCAAACCATGTCGATGACAACATCCTTCTTAAATGCTTGGCGATATTCGTAAGCAATGCGTGCAACGCGAACAACACTCTCTGGGTCATCACCATTCACGTGGAAGACCGGTGCCTGAATCATCTTGGCAATATCGGTTGAATATGTTGATGAACGAGCAGCGTGAGGTGAAGTTGTGAAACCAACTTGGTTATTTACAACGATATGAATTGTTCCACCGGTGCGATAGCCCTTAAGTAGTGACAAGTTCAAAGTTTCAGATACAACGCCTTGACCAGCAAATGCGGCATCTCCGTGCATCAAGATTGGAAGGACCGAGAAGGCTTCCTTCACATTTAACTTATCTTGCTTTGCGCGAGTAATACCTTCTAATACTGGGTTAACAGCTTCAAGGTGAGATGGGTTAGCAGCCAAGTAAATCTTGGTGGTTGCACCAGATTCAGCAGTGAAAGTGCCTTGGGTTCCAAGGTGGTACTTAACATCGCCCGAACCTTGAACTTGGTTATCTGTGTAATGACCTTCAAACTCTTGGAAGATCTGGCCGTAAGACTTTCCAGCAATGTTTGCCAGAACATTTAGGCGACCACGATGTGGCATACCGATGCAAACTTCCTCAAGCCCTTCTTCGGCGGCGGCAGAGAGAACGGCATCAAGAAGTGGAATTACAGATTCGCCACCTTCAAGTGAGAAGCGCTTTTGTCCTACATATTTTGTTTGTAGGAATGATTCGAAAGCTTCAGCGCTATTTAACTTGCGAAGGATGCGTAGTTGTTCTTCGCGTGGCGTGCGAGGTGCGCCGACTTCAACATGCTCTTGAATCCATTTACGTTCTTCTGGATTTTGCATGTACATGTATTCAACGCCAATTGTGCGGCAATATGAATCGCGCAGAATTCCAAGGATCTTGCGCAACTTCATTACTGGCTTGCCACCAAAACCACCGGTTGCAAATTCGCGATCTAAATCCCAAAGTGAAAGTCCGTGAGTAACAACATCCAAATCTGGGTGTGAACGTTGCTTGTATTCCAACGGATCGATATCGGCCATCAAGTGACCGGTTGTGCGATAAGCACTAATTAATTGTTGAATGCGTGAGGTCTTGCCAACCTGGTCATCCTTTCCAAATTGCATATCTGCAACCCAGCGAATTGGAACGTAAGGGATGCGAAGCGCGGCAAAGATCTCGTCATAGAAATCATCTGCGCCAAGCAAAATTTCGTGCATGCGCTTTAAGAAGTCACCAGATTGCGCACCTTGAATAATGCGGTGATCGTAAGTAGAAGTAAGTGTTATTACCTTGCTAACAGCCAAGTTAGCCAAGGTCTCTTCTGATGCACCCTGGAATTCGGCTGGATAATCAAGAGAGCCAACACCAAGAATCAATCCTTGACCTTGAACTAAACGCGGAACAGAGTGAACAGTTCCAAGGGTTCCTGGGTTTGTTAGCGAAGCCGTAGTTCCGGCGAAATCTTCAACCGTTAGCGCGCCGTTACGAGCTTTGCGAACAGTGTCTTCGTATGAAGCCCAGAATTGTGCGAAATCTAGATCTTCGCATCCCTTGATAGAAGGTACGAGTAATTGGCGGGATCCATCTGGCTTTGCCAAGTCGATTGCGATACCTAAATTAATATGTTCTGGCTTTCCAATTGCTGGTTTGCCTTCAATCTCGCCATAGAACGCATTCATCTCTGGCATCTGGCGCATCGCCTTGATCATGGCGTAACCAATTAGGTGAGTGAAAGAAACTTTGCCACCACGACCACGCTTTAGGTGGTTATTAATAACGGTGCGGTTATCGATTAAAAGTTTTGCCGGAACTGCGCGAACACTTGTCGCGGTTGGAACTGCAAGAGAAGCTTCCATGCTTTGTACTACGCGCGCACTTACGCCACGGATTGGCTCGAGTGATGAAGCACCTGGTGTCACAAGAGTTGGTATCGGCTTAACCACCGGATCCGCAGGAGTTGGATTTGGCGTGGCAGGTGTATTTGTCATGGGCTTTGGTGTCTCCGTTTGTACTTGCGGTGCGGGAGCAGAAACTTTTGTTGCGGTCTTTGGAATATCAAAAGAAG
>DAIOGD010000004.1:23905-25191 GCA_036745395.1 Candidatus Nanopelagicaceae bacterium
ATTTGCAGATGCAGGGGAGTAATCAGAAAAGAATTCCCACCATGCTTTATCTACTGAATTTGGATCAACGAGATAGCGTTCATACATCTCATCAACGAGCCACTCGTTTGGACCGAATGATCCACCGAAGTGATTCGCAGGTGTATTTGCTCCCGTAGCCGACACGCTTGTAAGTCTAATAGTCGCAAGAGTCCTGGGAAATTCCGATTACCGCCTGTTGGGTGTGAAACAGAGCGCATAACCCATGGCTCGGGTGGCGCTTACTCGGTATATCCGAAGAGACTGCAAATAAAGGTCGCCAATCCGAGGGCACCGACAATCAGGCCTACCCAGACTAAGCCGCCAGTAATCATGAAATATGCAACGCCCATCGCAATTCCATTGGCCAGAACCGCAGGCGCTCGCCCATAGGACTTAGCTTCCTGAAATCCACGAGATGCAAAATAGAGTCCAATCGCACCCATGATGGCAAAAACAATTTCACCTACCAAAGCCGCGGGCGCACTCACTGTCGCAATAAAAGAAGAGACAATTAAATAGAGCGCAATTCCAATCAAGACCATCGCTTCAATTCGCAACAGCCACATCGCAGGAACTCGGGTCGGGGATTTCTTTTCAGATCTTGCCATGGATAAAGTCTAGTTTATTTTCGGTTTTAGATTTAGCCTGCCTTATGGCTTTGGAGATTGAATTTGCGAACAACGGCATCCTTGATTCACTAACAGGATCGCCGGCGCAATCAGTATTTTTAAAACAACTTAGTCAAGCTATTTCTCGTACCGATCGAAGCGGAGCGGACCTTTCCATTTTAACTTTACGAATATCAAAAGATATTGCGCGAGTGAAATCAGATGAAATCAAAGACCGGTCACTTGACTTGATCGCTATTGCACAAATCTTGAAAAGTTCGATTCGCGGTGGAGATTTTTATACCAGGATGAGTCAATTAGGATTTTGGATCTGCCTCCATGGTGATTCCTCAGAGGCAGAGGCTGCTGTTAAACGCTTACGTGATGGGTTGGATGGTCTGAAAAGTGCGGTTACCTTCGAAATATTCGAGCGCAATAAATCAGTGCCTCTGGCTAGCTGGATCGATGAAATAGACAAAAGTTACTTTTAGTTAAATTGTGGGACGGAGTGTCAATATTTATCAGGTGACTTTCCGGAGAAGTTGATAACCACCGCGGTCGAACTTATTGCCACAGTTCAATCCCGTCATGGATTTACCAGTATTCCAAACCTTTGGCCCGCTTCAGGATTTTATGGATGATCCTGGGATTGAGGAG
>DAIOGD010000005.1:0-22624 GCA_036745395.1 Candidatus Nanopelagicaceae bacterium
TATTCGTTGTTGGTGCAATGTTGGTGGCCTTGTTGGGTGGTGTCGTACTGGACAAAGAACCGTTGAAGTTGAAGAAGCGTATTTTCATCGCCCACATTTATTAGATCGCCGCAATGCGGCCTATGTGTTGCTGGCTAACGTTTCTTGGTGGCTAATTCCATGGGTTGTAATCCAAGTAGTTGGCGCAGCCGCAATTAGAGCAATTGGTTATTTGATTGCAAAACTTCCTGGTTATGCCGGAGATGAAATCGCCGCTGTTGGATATTTGATTATTAAGCCGGCGGATCTTCTTCGAGCGCGCAAGGCTAGAAAAGCAAAACGACTTCTATCATCTCGAATAATTCGCGAATTCATCCCACCGCCAGGTAGCCAAATTAGATTGGCCTGGGAAAAGGCAAGCGATGCAATATCGCGTGCCATAAAGAAAAATTCGGATTCGGATAATATGGATGAAAATGCACCAATTTCATATTCAGATATTGGTGTCATAGATGAGAATTTTGATGACCAAGATGTCATTACTTCTTCTAAGAAATCCAAAATTGAAACATTAAAGAACCGACCTCTTCTTGCCGGGCTAGCATTCACATTTCTAATTTCATTTCTGGCTTCCAGACATCGCTTTGGTTTGATCTCTGGTGGATCTCTTCCGGTAACACCGAGCAGCGCAATGGAATTGATTCGAAAGTTCAGTGAGTCTTGGCATTTAGTCGGATTGGGTTCCGCTGCGCCAACACCACCATGGGTTGCCTTAGTCGGTGTTGCTTCAATTGTGACACTTGGAAATGCTGCGGTATTTATCTCTTGGCTATTTCTACTAACGCCACCTGTCGCCTTCTTTGCGATGTATCGCGCGCTAAAGCGTTCTGGAATTGCAATCGGGTTTTCCGTCATTGGCGGGGTTTTGTATTCGATGTCGCCAGTTATTTGGAACAGCATTAATCAGGGTCGATTGGGAACAGTAGTTCTTGCACTTGTTGCGCCAGCATTCTTTAGCTTGAATCCATTCCGCGCCGCCTTAGGGAATGCATCCTGGCGCCGGGTTTACACAATTGCACTCTTTGCCGGATTTATCGCGGCATTTTCGCCTTTATTTTTGCTCGTCTGGACGCTTATTTCGCTCTTCTTTTTGGTTCAGGAAATTGTTAAGCGCCGAAATGAAATAAAGGAACTTGGCCCGGTTAATTTCCTAATGAATTCCCAAATCGATCGACTTAAGCGTTTCTTTGCCTTCACAATAATTCCTGGCTTACTTACAGCACCATGGTCATTCTCACTATTAATTCATCCAACTCAATTGTTCTTAGATCCGGGTCTGCCACTAAATGGCGGATCGCTATCTTCGATATTGGCATTTAATCCGGGCGGAATTTCAGGTGTTCCGATCTGGATAATTTCGCCGTTCGTTCTCTTCTTTATTGTTGTAGCTCTTCATCAACGCTATATAACCGAAGGCGCAATCGCGGCTGGGCTATTCACAATTGCAATCCTGGTTTCCAGACTTCATCTCGTTGGTCACGGAAGCAGTTCCGGTGTTTGGACTGGGACCTTGATCTTGATTATTGAAGTTGTTGTACTAACTCCAGTTCTTCGAATCCTCACCGAATTGGTTCCGAATTTACGTGAGTCTGCACTTGGGTTTGGCCACTTCGTGACTGCGCTAACGGTTGTAGTTTCCATCTTCTCGGTAGCGAGCACATCAGCTTGGGCAATAACTTCAGGCGGAAATTCACTTGTGAAAAGTAACCAACCAAATGTTGTGCCGGCATTTATTGCTTCTCTTAGTGATATCCCAGCAAGACCAAAGACATTGGTATTTAGTAAAGATGATAAGCAACTCGGATATTTCATAACTCGCGGCGATGATTTGCAATTAGGCGAACCAGATGTTGCGGTTCTGCCACCACCAGAAGTTCAGGGTGCGATAAATGATTTGATCAGCGGGGCTGGAGTAAACGCAAGCAAAATTCTTGGTGCCTACGGAATTCAATATGTTTTCTTGAAGGCGCCGACGGATTCCGGAATTATGAGAACGATTGATGGAATAGGTGGCTTTACTCGAAGCTCTGCCACTAATGATGGAATTATTTGGAAAGTCGTAAATAGTGCACCACGAGTTTCATTAGTTGATGCGAGTGGCACGCTAACTCCAATTAATTCAAGCAGCGTTGGTGGAACCGACACGATTCAGAGTCCTGGAGTTATCACCGTCGCCGAGAAATTTGATGGGGGATGGCATCTGCTTGTAAACGGTAAAACCGTAAAACTAGAGCGATCGGAAATTGGATTGCCAACCTTTAACGCACCTGAATCTGGCCCAATAAACCTTTCGTACGACGGAACAAAGCGCCGCGGCCTACTTTCTATTGAACTTGTTTCACTCCTTACCGTGATCGTTCTCGCCCTTCCAGCGGGCCGCCGTAGACGCGATCTTTCGCCTTCGAAGGAAGTCGTGAGAAAAAAATGAGAGCCAACTTTATAAACGATGCGAAAACTTTTATAGCTCGCACTTTTGATCGAATTACGATTATTAGTATCGGCGTAATAATTGCCGCTCTAGTATCCGTTACCGCAACTCCAAAGATTGCAGAACAAATAAAGACCATCGCAAAATTTCCTGCAACCGCCTGTCCATCAAATATTGGCGATGGCTCAGCCTTTGCCGCACTAACTAATAGCAAATCTTTGGTTCGAGAAATTCCAGGGACTGGAAATAAGTTATCTAAAGCTGGCGTTTCAAATTACACCCTTAACTCAAAGCCACTTTTGGTTGATGGAAATGCAAATTCCACAGTTGAAGTTCTTAAAGGAAGTGCGGGTGCGCTTTCAACAACAATCTGCAGCTTAAGTAATGGCGATCAATGGTTTGTGGGCGGTTCTGGAACGGTATTGAGTAAAGGCGTAATTGATATTGTGAATAGCGGACTAAGTGCCGCAACTGTTGATTTATTCCCATTCAATTCCAAATCCGCGCTTGCCCTAGTTACAGAAGTAGTTAAGCCGAATTCTGAACTCAAGGTGCCATTGGATTCGTTAGCGCCCGGTGAAGATTCAATTGTTGTTCACTCGGTTACCAGATCTGGTCGAGCATCGGTTTATATGTTTGATGATCGTCACAAAGGACTGCGCTCCCTTGGCTCTGATTTTGTTGCTCCAGTTTCAAATCCTGCACAACATTTAGTTATTCCCGCTATCTCTAACTCCATCTCGGGCAAAGGAAATCCAACTCAAATTCTTCGGATTTTGGTGCCTGGAAATGTTGATGCGGCATTAAAAGCAAATATTTCATCAACCGATGGAAGTTTTGCTCCGATTGAAATCGATGGAAAAAATATTGCTCATGGTCGAGTATTTGATCTACCGATAAAGCCGATTGTGAATGGCAAGAGCTATTCATTGACTTTGGACTCAGACCAACCGATCGTTGCTTCAGTTCAAAGCTCCTACGATAATGATTTCGCCTGGTCCACCGCGGTCCCACCGCTAACTACAGCGGCCATGAATCTTGCGGGTATGACGCCAAGCATTGAATTTCAAGGCGCAAATATTTCAGTAAATATGAGTTGGATTGGCGCGAATGGGAAGTCGGGTTCCCAGACTTTAACTGGAAGTGATTTTGTTACCTGGACTCCTAAAATTGGAATTACCCGAATCAGTTTGACCAGCGACGGTAAAAGCTACGGCGCGATGTTGCTATACAACGGCTCGGCGAGATCACATCTTCCGATCGCACCAGGTGCAACTATTGAGAACTCGGGGCTACCTTCTTCAGACGCGCGAGTTATTGCCCGCGGTTAAATCCAACGTTTTTTGCGCCTTTGGCGATAGCCTCTTAAGCATGAGTAAGCCAACCGCTGGAGCGAACCGTATGGGTCGTTTCTGTTCGCGCGCCGGCTGTCGCCAATTGGCAACTAAGACTCTTACCTATATTTATTCCGATTCCACTGCTGTACTCGGACCGCTTGCAACTTTCTCTGAACCACACGCATATGATCTTTGTGATCAACATAGCCAAAGAATGAGTGCGCCAGTTGGTTGGACTGTTATTAAGCAAGATACCGAATCACAAAATATCGGGCCAAGTAGCGATGACTTAATGGCAATTGCCGATGCCGTTCGAGAAATTGGCAATCGGGATCTTCCTGCCGACAATCAAGAAGCATTTCCAATTTCCAAAAACGCAGTAAATGGAATTGTCGAGCAAGAGATCGGTCGCCGGGGACACTTGCGTGCGATTCCAAATTCTTGAGATCGCCTAGACTTTAATCATGTTAAAGCCTGAGTTTTTAAATTCAATTATTAAGGCTTACGACGTCCGAGGTTTGGTCGATAAAGAGATCACTCCGGACTTTACTTTTGCACTTGGCGCAGCTTTTGCGATTTTCCTTCAAGAGGAACATGAACCAGCTTCGGTAGTAATTGGTGAGGATATGCGTCCAAGCTCTCCGTTGCTTGCGACCGCATTTGCCGATGGCGTCACGTCACAAGGCATGGATGTAATTCGAATTGGATTGGCATCAACCGACATGTTGTATTTCGCTTCTGGAAAATTAAATATGCCTGGTGCGATGTTTACCGCCAGCCACAATCCAGCGGCGTATAACGGAATCAAACTTTGCAAGAGCGCGGCGCAACCAATCGGTCAAGAATCCGGGCTTCTTAGGATTAAAGAATTGCTTGCCAGCGGAATTCCGATTGCAAATCGTCCGATTGGAAAGGAAAGCTCACAAGAACTCCTAGATGATTACGTCGAATTCCTCTTTTCACTTTTCCCAGATTTCAAAGAGAAGAAGACGAGCAAGCGCAAATTAAAGATCGTCATTGATGCCGGAAATGGCATGGCGGGATTTACGGCACCTGCTGTAATGTCGAAATTAAATGTAGATGTAGTACCTATGTATTTTGAATTGGATGGCAACTTTCCAAATCACGAAGCAAATCCAATCGAGCCTAAGAACCTAGTAGATCTTCAAAAGCGGGTAAAGAAAGAGGGCGCAGATATAGGTCTTGCCTTCGATGGCGATGCCGATCGATGCTTCTTGGTTGATGAAAATAGCGATTTGGTAAACCCATCAGCCCTAACTTCATTAATTGCAAAGCGAGAGCTAGCCAGAAAACCGGGATCCACAATTATTTACAACCTAATTTCTTCAAAAGCTGTCCGTGAGATTGTTGAAGAAAATGGCGGTAAAGCAGTTCGTTCTAGAGTCGGCCATTCTTATATAAAGAAGCTAATGGCCCAGACGGGTGCAATTTTTGGTGGCGAACACTCAGGCCATTTCTATTTTGCTGATTTCTGGCGGGCAGATTCTGGAATGCTTGCTGCGCTCTTTGCCCTCTCAGAATTAAGTGCAACTAAGTCACCGCTCTCAAAGTTATTAGCACCTTTTAATCGCTATGTTTCAAGTGGTGAAATCAATTCAGTTGTAAAAGATATTCCTGGAAAACTTAAGGAATTAACGACAAAGTACCAAGGTGATCATGAGATCGATGACCTAGATGGCTTGACCTTCACCTCTGAGCGATATTGGTTTAACGTCCGCCCATCAAATACCGAACCTCTACTTAGGCTTAATGTTGAGGGTGACAACGAAGCCACTATGAAGGCTGTTCGCGATCAGGTTCTTGCAACCATTCGTGGCTAAAGCGCCAAGCAATAACCGGTAAAAAGGGGCTTAAATAGGTTTGGCCTAAGGCTTTGCGCTAATCTTCGGTTTCATACATATTGATACGAGAAGCCTCTCAGTAGATTTGCAATAGGAGTCATTAATGACCGTAGATACCGCTATTAAGCATGACATCGCAGATCCATCGCTTGCAGCACAAGGCAAGAAGCGCATTGAATGGGCTGAACGCAATATGCCGGTGTTGGCACAAATCAAAGCTCGCTTTGAAAAAGAACAACCATTCAAGGGCATCAGAATTTCTGCTTGCATGCACGTAACAACTGAGACTGCTAACTTGATGCGCGCACTAAAAGCTGGTGGCGCTGAATTAGCACTTTGTGCTTCTAACCCACTTTCAACACAAGATGACACTGCAGCAGCACTAGTTCACGAATACGGAATTAGCGTTTTCGCCCGCAATGCTGTCGATCGCGATGGTTACTACTCACACATCAATGCTTCACTAGATGTAAAGCCACACTTGGTATTTGATGATGGTTGTGACTTGGTTAATACCCTGCACACAACCCGCACCGAATTAATTGGCGACATCATCGGTGGTTGCGAAGAAACCACAACTGGCGTCATCCGCCTTAGCCAAATGACCAAAGATGGCGCACTTAAATTCCCAATGATCGCTGTAAATGACACCGATACAAAGCACATGTTCGATAACCGTTTCGGTACCGGACAATCAACAATGGATGCGATCTTCCGTTCAACCAATACCTTGGTTGCTGGAAAGGTTGTAGTCGTTGCCGGCTTTGGTTACTGCGGCAAGGGTGTTGCAGAACGCGCAAAAGGTATGGGCGCAGATGTAATTGTTACTGAAATTGATCCAACAAAGGCTCTTGATGCGCTTATGCAGGGATATCGCGTAATGCCAATGACCGAAGCAGCAAAGTACGGAGATATCTACGTAACCGTTACGGGTAACCGCGATGTACTTCGTGAAGAACACTTCAAGGTTATGAAGGATGGCGCAATTCTTTCAAACGCAGGTCACTTCGATATCGAAATCGATGTTGCTTGGTTAGAGCAGAATGCAAAGACTAAGAATGCAAAGATGCGTCACCAAACTGATGAATACGTGATGCCAGATGGCCGCAGGATTCTGCTTCTTGCAGAAGGTCGTCTAGTAAACCTAGGTGCTGCCGAAGGCCACCCAGCATCAGTAATGGATATGTCATTCTCCGATCAAGCACTTACTGCTGAATATCTATTGAAGGCAGCAAGTTCACTCGGCGCTGGACTACATGATGTTCCAACTGAAATTGATAAAGAGGTTGCTCGCTTGAAGCTTGAGAGCATGGGATCAACAATTGATAAGTTGACTCCAGCACAAGAGCTTTACCTCAACTCATGGGAGCACGGTAGCTAATGACCTCGATCATGGTCGTCGATGACGACCAAGATCTTGCCGAGATGTTGGGAATTGTTCTCAATGGGGCAGGTTATGAAGTTGATTTAGTAAGCCGCGGTGATGAGGTTATGGCCCTCTTCACCGCGCAAAATCCAGATCTTGTTTTGCTTGATGTTATGTTGCCTGGAATTGATGGCGTAGAAGTTTGTAAGTTGATTCGCGAAAAATCTTTAGTGCCAATCGTAATGCTTACAGCAAAGGGCGATACCCAAGATGTTGTTGCAGGTTTGGAAGCTGGCGCCGATGACTACATGGTCAAACCATTTAATCCATCAGAATTAGTAGCCCGCATCAAAGTTCGCTTGCGTCGAACTACCGGTGAAGGTTCGGCTGGGCTTCGTATTGGAAATATTGAGATCGACCAGATCTCTCACACAATATTGAAAGATGGCGAACTAATTGGTTTAACCCGATTGGAATTTGATTTGTTAGTCGCTCTGGCAAAAGAACCAGGTCGTGTCTTTACACGTGAAGCGCTTCTTAGCGAAGTGTGGGGTTATCGACCAGCAACCGATACCCGCCTAGTAAACGTACATATTCAGAGACTACGGTCAAAGGTTGAACGCGATCCAGAAAATCCTGAAATTGTTTTAACCGTTCGCGGCGTTGGCTATAAGGCTGGGGTATTCGGAAACCAGGCATAGCCGTGAGACCAATGGATCAGTAAATGTTCAAACGCTTTAGAACCACTCTGGTTGTCCGCGTTACTTTTCTTATCGTTTCACTCTCGATTATCATCATTGGCTTAGTTGGTACCGCCCTTTATAACCAACTTTCAAATGGTATTTTTAAAGAAAAGCTTAATCTTTCTATTTCCGATGCCCAGTCAGTAGTAAGTTCAACTCAATTACAGATCGCGTTGGCGCAATTCCAAGACGCGCCGACCTCTAAGTTAATTATTTCGGATTTACTATCATCGCCATCAACATCTGCAAACTATTCAGGAAGAGAAATCGCGATATTTCCTGTCGCCCACAGCGGAAGTAATCCAACATATCGGGGAACTTCAAATCAAGTACTGGAAAATTCAATTCCAGTTGATTTTCGAGCAAAAGTAAGAAAATCCAAATCCTATCTTTGGGATAACACGACAATAAATTATCTCGGCGGCACTTCTGAGAAGGGTTTAGTAATTGGTAATTTATTGAATATTTCAACGGCAGGAAAATATGAGCTTTATGTAATGTTCAGCCTCACGCAACAAAGTGAAACCATAAATCTAATTAAACATGCTCTTTTACTAACAGGATTTTTCCTTACCCTTTTAATTGGGTTGATTACTTGGCTAGTTCTGCGTCAATTAATTGCTCCAGTCCGTGAAGCCGCCCGTATTGCTGAAGAACTCACCGCTGGCGATCTAGACCAAAGAATGATTGTTAATGGCGAGGATGAGATTGCTCGTTTGGGTTATGCCTTCAATGAAATGGCGGTATCTCTGAAACAGCAGATTTCCAGACTTGAAAATCTTTCAAGACTTCAACAGCGATTTGTATCTGATGTCTCTCATGAACTCAGAACTCCATTAACAACTATGAGAATGGCTGCGCAGGTTATCTTTAATGCAAAGGAATCATTTGAGCCATCTTTAGCCCGAAGTTCTGAATTGCTGCTTTCGCAGATAGAACGATTTGAAGGATTGCTCACCGATCTACTTGAAGTAAGCCGTTTTGATGCCGAGGCTGCGGTTGTAGAACTTCAAGAAATCGACATAGTTGAACTTGTAAGACAAGCCGTCGATTACGTCCATCCAAGTCAAGAGCGGATCGTGCATGTGACAGTAAATAATGTAAATGGAACTTCTAGTGGTCCAATTACTGCGGTAGCCGATAAGCGAAGAATTGATCGCATTATTCGAAATCTATTAACAAATGCACTAGACCATCACGAGAATAAGCCAATTGATGTGACGGTTGCGGATACTGAAAATGAAGTAGCCGTAGCGGTACGTGATTATGGAATCGGATTTAATCAAAAAGAACGAGCTTCTCTTTTCGATCGTTTCTGGCGTGCGGATCCATCTCGTGCGAGAACCCGAGGCGGCACCGGACTCGGTCTTTCAATTGCACTTGAGGACGCCAAACTTCATCAAGGAACTCTCGAGGCTTGGGGAGCACCTGGGAATGGTGCCAATTTCGTATTGACCTTGCCAAAGCATGCTGGTGGAATAATCAATTCAAATCCAATTGAACTCATCCCAGATTCGGTTAAATACTAAGGACCTTTATCCACTGTTCGAAAGTAGCCACAGACTTTTAAACTTTTCACTGCGCGAAATGTTTTAATTCAATAATAATTTAGTGCCAAAGTTTCTAAGTTCCCTAAGCTCTCTCATATATCCGCAGAGCTGTCTGGCCTGTCATGAAATTTTGAATTTGAGGACCCCAGAGGAAGGTTCAAGTAACACCATTCAAGCAGGATTGTGTTTCATCTGCGCAACGGAGATAAGGCGTGAGGCAGTTTGTGAAATTCGATACGGAATGAAGGTCTATTCGGGCTCTCGTTTCTCGCCTAGGGTTTCACGAATTATTTTGGCGGCCAAAGAGGATAACAATTTTCTTGCTAGAAAATGGTTGGTGAGTTCACTCAAATTAGCGCTATCTCTGGCGTTGGTTTCTATCTATAAATTAAATACTTCAGGTGATATAAAAATTGCGTTAGTTCCAATTCCTTCAAGAAGTTCAGTTAATCGAAGTCGTGGATTTAGACACGCGAATTTGCTTGCAACCGAACTTTCCAAAGTATCGTTTCCTGCCGATGTAAGAGTATTTTCAAATCTACTTAGTCACAAAGCAAGAGTCCGAGACCAGTCAAAATTAAGATATGAAGAACGGCGAGCAAATATGAAAGACTCGATGGTTGCGCAAGAACAATTAGGGCTAAGTGGCCACCGGGTTTTTCTATTAGATGACTTAGTAACTTCTGGACTGACTTTACGCGCGGCAAAAGCAGCAATGGAAGCTCGCGGCGTTGCGGTCAATGGCGCAATATGCGCATCTAGCAATATGGCATTTAGAAATGAGCCAGATCTGAAAGTTGCTTAATTGAGCCCAAATTCTCGGAATATTCACCGGCTCTATGCGGGGATTTACGGGAGGATCTAGCGTTCTAAACGCATTACGATAGGGCACTGCGGGGAAGTAGCTAGAAGGAACCAGCATCAACCGGATTCACCTAGAAGCAACCGGAATCAACTGAAAGAAAGAGGAAGCGTGTCAGTTTTAGACAAGATCTTGCGTGCCGGTGAAGGACGAATGATCCGCCAACTCGAAAAACTAGCCGAAGAAGTAAATTCTTTCGAACCTGCCGTTAGTTCTCTTTCAGACTCTGACCTGCGCGAACAAACTTCAAAATTTAAGGCTCGCTTAGAAAAAGGCGAGATCCTCGATGATCTTCTTCCGGAAGCATTTGCAACAGTCCGTGAAGCAGCAAAGCGAACTCTTGGACAACGTCACTACGACGTTCAGATCATGGGTGGCGCGGCGCTTCACCAAGGAAATATTGCAGAAATGCGTACCGGTGAAGGAAAGACCCTGGTTTCAACACTTCCTGCATATCTAAATGCACTTTCCGGCAAAGGCGTACACGTCGTAACCGTTAATGATTATTTGGCTGAGCGCGATAGTGAATGGATGGGTCGTATCCATCGCTTCCTAGGGCTAAAGGTTGGCGTAATTCTTTCCAGTATGTCACCCGCGGAACGTCGCGAGGCTTACGCTGCAGATATTACTTATGGAACAAATAACGAATTTGGTTTTGACTACCTTCGCGACAATATGGCTTGGACTTTAGAGGATTGCGTCCAGCGCGACCATAACTTTGCAATCATTGACGAAGCTGACTCAATTTTGATTGACGAAGCTCGAACTCCTTTGATCATTAGCGGACCGGCCGATAAGGCAACAAAGTGGTATCTGGAATTTGCAACAATCGTCCAAAAATTAGAGCGCGATACCCACTACGAAGTTGATGAAAAGAAGCGCACTGTTGGCGTAATTGAAGCCGGCGTTACTAAGGTGGAAGAACTTTTAGGTATCGATAATCTTTATGAATCAGTAAATACCCCAATGATCGGGTATTTGAATAATGCTCTGCGTGCCAAGGAACTTTTTAAGCGCGATAAAGATTATGTGGTCATGAATGGCGAACTGTTAATCGTCGATGAGCACACTGGTCGTATGTTGGCTGGTCGCCGCTATAACGAAGGCCTTCACCAAGCACTTGAAGCTAAAGAGCGCGTAGAGATTCAAGACGAAAATCAGACCCTTGCAACAATTACTTTGCAGAACTATTTCCGCCTTTACACAAAGCTTTCAGGTATGACCGGTACCGCCATGACCGAAGCTGCAGAATTAATGCAGATTTACAAACTTGGCGTTATTCCGATCCCAACAAATCGCCCGATGCAACGCATCGATCAACCTGATCTTATTTACAAGATCGAAGCGGCAAAGTTCATTGCTTCAGCCGATGACATCGCAGAACGTCACCGCAAGGGCCAGCCAGTCTTGGTTGGAACTGTAAGTGTTGAGAAATCTGAAGAACTTTCAGCACTACTTCGCAAGCGCGGAATTCCTCATGAAGTATTGAACGCTAAGCAACACGAACGCGAAGCATCGATTATTGCTCGAGCCGGAACTGTTGGCGCAGTAACAGTTGCAACAAATATGGCCGGTCGCGGTACCGACATCATGCTTGGTGGAAACCCAGAATTTATGGCCGACTTTGAATTACAGCGCCGCGGATTAAACCCAGCGGAAAATCCAGAAGAGTATGAGGCAGCGTGGCCAGCGGAAATCGCCAAGCAAAAGGCTGCTGTCACTAAAGAACACGAAGTTGTAATCGGACTTGGTGGACTTTATGTTTTAGGAACCGAACGACACGAATCACGTCGTATCGATAACCAGCTTCGTGGACGTTCCGGTCGTCAAGGCGATCCTGGTGAATCTCGCTTCTATCTCTCACTACAAGATGATTTGATGCGTCGATTCAATTCTGGCCTTGTCGAACGCTTCTTAGGCGCTGCTGGAATTGCGGATGAAGTTCCAATCGAATCAAAAATGGTTTCTAACGCTATTCGTTCAGCGCAAACCCAAGTCGAATCCTTAAACTTTGAAATGCGTAAGAATGTTCTTAAGTACGACGATGTAATGAACCGCCAACGTGAAGTGGTTTACCGCGAACGTCGCGAAGTTCTTGAAGGCGCAAATATCAAGGATCAGGTTCAAACATTTATCGCCGATACCGTTACCGCTTATGTGGATGCGGCAACCGCTGAAGGTTTTGCCGAAGATTGGGATCTAGAGACACTCTGGACTGCACTTCGCTCGCTCTATCCAATTTCATTTACTCCAGAACAACTCGTTGCTGAAGTTGGAAGCTACAACGCTATCGATTCAGATCTACTTCTAGATCGCGTCCTGGATGATGTTGAAAAGGCTTATGCCAACCGCGAAACAACACTTTCTGAACCGGCCATGCGAGAGCTTGAGCGAAAAGTTCTTCTTTCAGTTCTAGATCGAAAGTGGCGCGAGCACCTTTACGAGATGGATTACCTGCAAGAGGGAATCGGTCTACGTGCAATGGCTCAACGCGATCCTTTGGTTGAATATCAAAAGGAAGGCTATGACTTATTCGTAGCGATGATGGATGCCATTAAGGAAGAGTTAGTTGGATTCCTATTTAATGTCGAAGTTAATGTTGAAGAAGGAACCGGAGATGTTGAAGCCAAAGGCTTAACTCCACCGGTGGCCCAAACAACCGAACTTCGTTACACCGCAGCTGATGAAGATGGCGCGGCACATACCGAAGGCGGAACTTCTCGTAACGCACCTTGTCCATGTGGGTCAGGTAAGAAGTACAAGCGTTGCCATGGAGCAAGTAACTAACTTCTAAAGCAAAACCATTTCGGTGCAGAGCCAGCGTTTATCAACACCTTCAAAGCGAAGAATTAGGGAACGCACTCGCTCTTCAATTCGAAGGGTAACTGTCGTCTCACAAACACCATCGATCGGCTGGGTTATATAAACCTTACGAATCTTTGGGGCAGCGGAAATTGCCGAAGATTTCTTAACAAGTTGTGAATGAACTTGTCTATGACAATATCTCGCAAGTTGCATAGCGCTCCTGCGTCCGCCCCAAATCTCAACGGTTGTAAGCACAAATCTATTTACCCAACTTTCTAAGTCAGGTAATTCTGAAAGCGCGCAAGGTTGTGGCGAAAAGTCTTCATCATCAAGGTTGCTATAGCCAACCCCGTAATGCTCTGGCGTTGGAACCAGATACAACTTACTTGGGATCACGACTTCATCTTGCGCTAGCTCTGCTTTATAGAGTTCGAGCATTGGATGGTTCCAAAGGTCTTCATTGAATGGGACTCTTCCAGCGGGAGATGAAATATTTACTTCTTTGATTTGCAGGGTTGTGGGTTCGGTAGTTGTCTTCATTGCTAAAGAGTGCTGATTTTTCTGGCTTGCGACTTCAACCGAAAGGATGAACTTTCAAGCAAGATAACGGGGATTTTTTGATCTACGGAGAGCAATCTTGTGGATGGCTCGGGGCCCATTTTGGCCGCGTGGACTACTAATCAACCATGAACTTAACCGAATATCTCGATTCCAACTTTATTCGTCGCCGAAATCCCCGTGCCATCTTTGGCGCCGGACTACTTCTAACCTCACTGATTGCAGCGTTAGCACTTACGAGCGCTGCGAATAGATCGGTACTTGTCTGGTCCGCAAAGGGTGAGCTTGCCGTTGGCGATGTAATTGCCTCGAGTGATTTGCGAGAGACAAAAGTGATGCTGCCGGAAAACTCAAAGCGCTACCTCTCAAGTGGTGCAAAATTGATTGGTTCGATCGTCACTAGGAAAATTGGAGCGGGCGAATTAATTCCTACTGCCGCACTTAGTAGAACTTCTAAAGGTATTGATTTGAACTCGGTTCCACTAAAGGTCGCAAAAAATGATTTACCTGGAGATTTACAAACTGGGCAGAGCATCGATCTCTACATCTTGCCGATTTCAGGATTGGCCTCGCAAAAGAGCAGCCTAACAAATTTAGTGGCGGCAAATTTGAGTGTTGAAGGGATAGATCAAAAGTCGCGGGATCTAGGAGGTGATGTTGGGGTAGTACTCAAAGTGCCACAAAATTTGGTCGAAGAATTACTTTCCAATGTGGCAAGCGGCCGGATTGTGTTGGTGCGAAGTGCAATCTGAGATCCCACAAATTCAAGTCGTCACTGCGATCGCAGATGCTGAGTCTGAAGATTACCTTTCCCAACTTCTTTTCTCACAAGGTTGGAGCATCGTCTTTCGAGCATTTGATTTCAATGGACTAACTGAGTTCTTAGATGCCCGCGGGAATTTAGCTAGGACTATTTTGATATACAAAACAGATTTACCAGGTTTGGATTTACTTGAATTAGAAAATCGCAAATCACCTACGAGCACCATCATTTGCATTGATGACATTCCAAATAATGCCCACCTATTGATGACGCAAATACGAAGCCAGTTGAGACTCCCGCTTATCGCCAATCCAACACGAAGCTCCGAGAGCGCACATGTTGAAACTTTAGCTGGAAGAGTTTCACGTAAGCCTCGAAGAGTTACGGTAACCGGAACCACGGGCGCACCAGGGAGGAGTGTCTTTGCAATAAATCTGGCAAACTTCTTATCCCACCAAGAGCCAGTAAATCTTGTTGATGCCGATATGCGTTCGACATCGCTTGCATATTTTGCTGGTCGAAGTAACGTGTCGAACTCAAACTTACATTTGGCCACCTTGGATTCAAAAGAGAAACCGGTTGGAATTGGCGAGATGGATTTGGCCGATTTAGCCATATTCGATATCGGATCGTTGCCCCCACTTGATGAAGTTGTGACCGACCGTCGCTGGCAGGCAGGTCTCATAAATTCCATTCTAGAAGAAACCACAACTTTGATTTATATGTGTAAATCAACGGGGTTAAGTTTGATCCGGTTGGAAACATTCATAAACCAATTTCCGATTTTGATTAGGAAACTTCCAATAATCTATTTACTGAATCAATCTGGGAACACCAGAGAAGATCGTGCACTGGAGCGAAGGTTTGGTGCCATCGTGGGTGGAGAAAATCATTTTGTTTTACCCGTCGATTCAAAGGTGAATCATCTGTTAAGCACACCCGGGAAGCGAAATTCCGCCTTCACCAAAGAGGTTGGTAAGATCGCGAGCATAATTTCAAATATTTAACCCTGACTCGGAGAATTCATGCCCGCCTTTGAAGATCGCATCGCTGCGCAGACGGCGCTAACAGATGCTGATCGCGCACGGTTAACGGATCTTCTTGTGGAATGGCAATTACTTTCTGATCTATCGTTTGCTGACTTAATTCTTTGGGTACCAAAACGCAAGGATTATCAGAGTTGGCCCGAGGGGCATATCGCGGTTGCTCATATTCGCCCAACAACGGCCGCAACAGTTTTCGCAAATGATGTTATTGGCCAAGAATTAAATTGGGGAAGTCATCCACGGTTAGATCAGGCGCTTTCAACTGGTGAAATTGACCGAGAGCTGGCCCCAGAGATGGTCGGTGAGATTCTTATTAAACAAGAGATCATTCCGGTCTTTTTTGATGGCCGAGTAATCGCAGTTATTTCTCGCCATAGAAATGCGGACTTAATGCGTTCGCCATCGCGACTTGAATTAAATTATCGCGAGATTGCCCACATGATCTATCGAATGGTTGCCGAGGGAACCTTCCCAATTCAAGACAATATTTATCAATCCGAATCGGCCCCGCGCGTTGGTGACGGATTAATTCGCTTAGATGTAAACGGCACTATTACTTTCGCAAGTCCAAATGCTCGTTCAGCCTTTAACCGAGCTGGATGGAGTGGTGAACTTGAAAATCACAAACTTGGTGATGTGATCGAAACGGTAAAGCCAAAACAGACTCAAGCAACCGATGAATCTTGGCTAAATCGCATGAGCGGGAAGAACGTTAAGCGAGATGAATTTGAAAATGCTTCTGGCATCTTCGATTTACTTGCAATACCTATGATCGCTGGAAGTGACCATATTGGAGCAATAGTTCTAATTCACAACGTGACTGAATTGCGTCGCCGTGATCGAGCGCTTCTAACAAAGGATGCGACGATTCGCGAAATTCATCACCGCGTTAAAAATAATTTGCAGACCGTATCTGCTCTTTTGCGATTGCAATCTCGCCGCGTTGAAGATCCTTCCGCTCAAGCCGCTCTCTCGGAAGCTGTTCGCAGAGTTGCTTCAATCGCAATAGTTCATGAAACACTGTCGGCTAGTTCTGCTGAAAGCGTCGCATTTGATGAGGTATATGACCGGATTGTCCCTAATGCGATTGAACTTAGTTCTCGCCCAATTAAGGTTGCAAAAGTAGGAAGTTTTGGAATCTTTGATTCACAGACTGCTACTCCGCTTGCCTTGGTTATTACTGAATTAATTCACAATGCACTTGAACATGGCTTGGATAATTCGGGGGATGAGTTACGGGTAGAGGTAGATCGCGAACCAGGCCAGTGTGTAGTCAGGGTTATCGATAACGGTATTGGTTTGCCAGAAAACTTTAATTGGGATCAATCTTCAAATCTTGGACTTCAGATTGTTAAGACTTTGACCGAGAATGAATTAAAGGGAAGTATTGAACTCCGCCGAGCAATGAATGAAACCATTGCAGAATTGAAGTTTCCTGCTAGTTAATAAAAAAAGGAAGTAAAAAGGAAGTAAAAAGAGATTAGTTAAAGCCTGGCCAATACTTTTAAGGCTGACTTGCACCCAAAACTTAGAACTGGTTCTGGCTCTCCATCATACGAGCGCGGTTACGTGCAGCACGACGCTTAAGTGCCCGACGCTCATCTTCAGATAGTCCGCCCCAAACGCCGGCATCCTGTCCGCTTTCTAGCGCCCATGCCAAGCAAGGTTCCTTTACTGTGCAACGTTCGCAAACTTTCTTCGCCTCTTCGATTTGAGCCAGGGCAGGGCCAGTGTTGCCGACAGGGAAGAAGAGTTCTGGATCTTCATCGCGGCAAGCAGATTGATGGCGCCAATCCATGGGGGCTTGTGCTCCTTAATAGAAATTTATTTGCTTAAAGCGGAAGCGTAATTATCGCGTTTAATGGCCGTTATAACAAGGGTCTACGGGAATTAATAATTGTTAGTGATGCGATCGACATACATTGATCTGGTTAATGGTTGGTGCCCCCGGCAGGAATCGAACCTGCGCACCTGCCTCCGGAGGGCAGTGCTCTATCCCCTGAGCTACGGGGGCGGGATAGTTATTTCAAGTAGAGGTAAGCCTATCGTTACTGCAAAGATATGCCCATGAGCGAGTTGAATAACGAAAATAATCACGCACCAACCGAGCAAGCCTTCTTTGCAACTGGCTGCTTCTGGGGAGCAGAGCGTCGATTCTGGAATCTTCCAGGCGTAATTGCAACGAGCGTCGGATATATGGGTGGCATAAAAGAACATCCAAGTTATGAAGAAGTTTGCACCGGAAAGACGCTACATGCCGAGAGTGTTGAAGTAATTTTTGATCCAACAAAGATTTCCTACGATCGACTATTACAAGAATTCTGGACCATGCACGATCCAACTTCCTTGAATCAACAAGGTGGGGATATTGGAACTCAATATCGAAGCGCAATTTTCACAACTTCTGATGATCAATTTAAAAAGGCTATGGCCTCTAAGGCGAGATACCAAAGCGCACTAGATCGCGAGGGTATGGATGCAATCTGTACCGAGATTGTTGATGCTGCACCACACCAATATTGGTTAGCCGAGGAGTATCACCAAAGGTATTTGGCGAAGAATCCAAATGGTTATGACTGCCATTCCAGCACTGGAGTCGCATTTCCAGTTAACGCCGGTTAATTAGTTCTTCAAAGTCTTTCTTAGTTCTTGCTGGTCCTTACAAGTCCTTACTCAGTGCCCTGGTCTTACAAAATTTTGATTGCGTTACCAACTAGAGCTTTCGCCTTCGGTTGCCCGCCAGCAATACCAAGCCACAACACTTTGGTGGCCGGCAAATTGGTCACCTAACTTATCTAATTCTTTTGGATGAATATCTTCCTTAAGCCCATGAAGTTTCTCCCATCCGCGGCGCATCGCTAAGTCACCGACGGGCCAAACATCCAAGCGCCCCAAATGAAACATTAGGAACATCTCAACGGTCCAACGTCCAATACCCCAGATATTGGTTAACCCAAGACTTATCTCTTCATTACTCATCGTTGGAAACTTGTGAAATGAAATAGCGCGACTCAAAACCGCATCGGTAAGTTCTCCGATTGCTTTGGCCTTAGCACCTGATACTCCCGCGGTTCTTAATTTTGCAGGTGAAAGTCTGTCCATCTTTTCAGGCGTGATTCGACCGCCATTTAATATAGTTACTTTCTTGATAATTGAATCCGCGGCGGAAACAGAAACTTGTTGGGAGAGAATTGAATTCACAAGCGTTTGATAATGAGTTCGGGAATATTTCTTCTTAACTTTGGCGCCAGAATCTTCGGGAACATCGATAACTCCGATATTGCAGATCGGCGAGGCTTTGATTATCGGAACGAATGCAGAATCTGACTTAGCAATCTTGCGGACAATCTGCTTCATTTGCGCATGAGTCGTATGAGCCACGATGGTAAAATTACTGTATTTTATGGACATGAGTTCAACTGCCTGGATCGTTACCCTTTTAGGACTTACGGCGGTACTCGGCTTCGATTTCGCTCTTGCATTCTTTAACCGCAATAAGACCACCACGCTTAGGGCCGCAGTCCTATGGACTCTCTTTTATGTTGGACTAGCAATCGCATTTGGAATAACCCTTGGTATTTGGTCAACCCACCAAGCTCGGCAAGAATTCTTTGCCGGTTGGGTTACGGAGTACTCGCTCTCATTTGATAACTTATTTGTATTTATCTTGATTCTTGCCCGATTGAAGGTTTCCAAGGAGCGCGAAGAGCTAGTTCTCTTAATTGGCATAGTCTCTTCACTATTTTTGCGTGGCGTCTTTATTGCCGCTGGCTCTGCCGTGGTTAATCGTTATTCGTGGATCTTCTTCTTCTTTGGCGCCTTCTTGATTTACACCGCTATCTCTTTGATTCGCGAGAGCGAGGAAGAAGAGTGGCATGAGGGAAGGCTTATTACCTATATCCGTAAACGCGGGGCCTCAACCTTCGTCGTGGCCTTAGTTGCGATCGCAACCACAAATGTACTTTTCGCTTTCGACTCGATTCCAGCAATTTTCGGTTTAACCAAGAACCCTTACATCATTGTTACCGCGAATGTCTTCGCGCTTATGGGATTGCGCCAGCTCTATTTCTTAATAGGCGGATTGATGCAAAAACTTATTTATTTAACCGAGGGCCTCTCAATAATTCTTGGATTCATTGGATTAAAGCTGATCTTTGAAGCCGCAGAGTCTCAAGGCTGGCACAAAGTCTTTGGCGTTAAGATCCCCGTTATCTCATTACAAGTAAGTTTGGGAGTAATTATTGGAGTACTAGCGCTTACAACAATCATTAGCTTGCTCAAGACGCATAAAGATCCACACCAAATTAATTAATTTTTTACGAAGATACCTAGACCCTAGAAATATCGATTTCAACCTGCAATACTCACGGCATGAAAATCGAAGGTCTGCCACTTAAAGAGCTGCGCAAACGTAAGAGCACCAAGTGGCGTGACTTTGCACCAGATATCTTGCCTCTACCCGTAGCCGAGATGGACTTTGAAATAGCAAAGCCAGTTCGCAAGTTACTTATAAAGATGTTAGAGCGATCGGATACTGGCTACCTTGGTTCAGTACCCGAACTTCCAAAGAACTTTGCAAAGTTTGCCAAGAAGCGTTGGGGTTGGAAACTTGATCCAGAACAAATCTTCACCGCAACCGATGTTGGCGTTGGAATGGTTGAATTTGCCCGAACCTTCTTAAAGCCGGGTGATTTGATTATGCACAACACTCCGGTTTATCACAATATTTTAAATTGGATTAATGAGTTAAAGGCAACTCCCTACGATGCGCCTCTGGCAAAGAGCGGGCTTAATTATTCTTTAGATTTTGCCGCGATTGAAGCTGGCTATCGTTCTGGGGTAAAAGCCCACTTCTTATGTAGCCCACATAACCCAGTTGGAATCGTATTTACCAAAGATGAATTAAGTCGCCTTGCCGAACTTGCAAAGAAATATGATGTAACCATTTTCAGTGATGAGATTCATGGACCGTTGGTTTATTCACCTAATGAATTTGTTCCATTTCTAGACGTGAGTGAAACCGCTCGCGAAGTCGGCGTTTGTGTCACGGCTGCAAGTAAGAGTTGGAACCTTGCTGGCCTTAAGTGCGCGATGATTATTACCCAACATGAAAAGCAACTTGAGCGAGCAAAATTAATGCCTGCCGCGGTTCATTATCGGGCATCACTCTTTGGCGCTTTAGCAGCAGCTGAAGCATTTGAATGTACGGAATGGCTAGATGCGGCGCTTAAGACTTTGGATCGAAACCGCAAATTCCTAAAAGCTGAACTCGATCGAAAATTGCCTCAGGTTGGATATCGCATTCCAGATTGCACCTATCTGGCTTGGCTAGATTTGAGCGCCCTAAACCTTGGCGAAAATCCTGCGGAATTCCTATTAGAAAATGGAAAAGTCGCATTTAATGCCGGCATCACATTTGGTCCAGCATCTTCACAATTTGTTCGCTTCAACTTCGCTACAAGCCAGAAGCTGATTTCAGAGGGCGTGGATCGAATTCTTAAGGCGCTTAAGTAATTGGATATGGAAACAAGCGCGAAGAACTCAGATAAGTCAGTTGTAATAATCGGTGGGGGGCATAACGGTCTTGTCGCAGCCTGTTACTTGGCAAAGGCTGGATTGAAAGTAATTATTCTGGAAGCAAATCCAGATGTGGGCGGCGCTTCGGTAAGCCAACAAGTCTTTCCAGAATACGAAGCAAGACTTTCTAGGTATTCATATTTAGTTGCACTTTTGCCAGACCAAATTGTTTCCGATTTGGGTATTAACTTTAAGACTTTAGGAAGAAGCGTGGCATCTTTCACCCCAACAAAACGAGGGGATCATGATCTAGGACTTCTCGTTAATACTGATTTGGGCGGCGATACCAAGGAGCATTTTGCAAAGATTTCAGGTGGCGAAAGCGAATTTAAAGCTTGGCAGGATTTCTATAGTGATGTTGCAAAGCTGGCAGATGCGATAGCTCCGACCATGTTGCAAAAGCTGCCAACTAGAAGTGAATTGAGATCAAAGGTTAATCATCCGATCTGGGATGAAATTATGGAACGCCCTCTTGGCGAAGTACTCGAGAAGCGGTTTTCTGATGATTTGGTTCGAGGTGTTGTCTTAACAGATGGCTTGATTGGGACTTTCTCAGATGCGCATGATCTCCAATCAAATATCTGTTTTCTCTATCACCTGATTGGCAATGGATCGGGCGAGTGGAAAGTTCCTTACGGGGGAATGGGAGCGTTGATTAAGGAGCTAACAAAATTGGCCCTGGAAAACGGCGCAACCATAAAGACCAATTCCAAGGTAAGTAAAGTTGTTAAGAATGGCGAGAAATTCACAGTAGAAGTTTCGGGAACTTCTGGTTCCTCCGGTTCAACTAGCTCTTCTGTCTCTTCAAGCGAAAAAGTAACTTACGAATCCGATTTTGTTCTTGCCAATTGTGCGCCACAAGTTCTGGCAGATATCGCTGGAATCTCTAAGCCCGAGAGCTTGGATGGCAGCCAAATTAAAATTAATATGCTTCTTGAGAAGCTACCAAGGTTAAAATCTGGAATCGATCCAAAGGTGGCCTTTGCTGGAACCTTCCACATCGATGAAACTTATAGCGATTTGCAAAGCGCATATGCGCAATCTAAAGCAGGCAAAATTCCAGACCGAATTCCTGCCGAGGTTTATTGCCATACTTTGACCGATACTTCGATTTTGGCTCCCGACTTAGTTGCCCGCGGCATGCACACCCTCACACTCTTTGGAATTCATCTACCAGCATCATTGTTTGATAAGGATGAAGCCTCGGCTAAGGCGGAAGTAAAGCGGAAGTTACTATCTCAAATTAACGAATACCTTCTTGATCCAATTGAAGAGTGCCTGGCCAAAAATAGCGATGGTTCACTCTGTATTGAAGTAAAGAGCCCGCTTGAACTTGAGAAAGAAATTTCTTTGCCACGTGGAAATATCTTCCATAAGGATTTAGCGATGCCGTTCCGAGAAGATGGCACACCCGCAACATGGGGTGTTGAAACTTCAATTCCAAATCTATTTATTTGTGGCGCTGGCGCAATTCGCGGTGGTGGCGTTAGTGGCATTCCAGGTCACAATGCGGCCGCGGCAGTTCTTGAAGTAATTAACAGTTAGGCTTTGGCCATGAGTAAAGACCATTCAAACTCTGAAGCTGCCTTTATAAATTCTCTGAGCGAAGCTTCTAAAGTTGTTGCTGCCGGACGGCCCGAGCGCACTGCCGATGCAGCGCTTAATACACCGATCGAATTAACTTCAAC
>DAIOGD010000006.1:0-11473 GCA_036745395.1 Candidatus Nanopelagicaceae bacterium
ATCAAGGTATCTACTTCTTCACGAAGTTGTGCAATGCCTTCATCGGCTTGAGCTGTGCGACGTTTTCCTTCAAATGTAAAAGGCTTTGTTACAACACCGACAGTTAATGCACCAATTTCTTTTGCAATCTTTGCGATTACTGGTGCACCGCCAGTTCCAGTGCCACCGCCTTCACCAGCAGTTACGAAAACCATATCCGCGCCGCGCAACATCTCTTCAATTTCTTCTGCGTGATCTAGTGCGGCTTGTCGACCAATTTCCGGAGCAGCACCTGCACCAAGTCCGCGAGTTAATTTTCTTCCGATATCTAATTTCACATCGGCATCACTCATAATTAATTGTTGTGCATCGGTGTTGATTGCAATGAACTCAACGCCTTTAAGGCCAGCTTCAATCATTCGGTTAACTGCGTTAACTCCGCCGCCACCAACGCCAACAACTTTGATGACTGCTAAATAATTCTGTGGTGTTGCCACAATCTGCCTCTTCCCTTACCCTAAATCTCAACTTGAGAGTTATGGTGCACTGTTCTGATGGCAAAACTATGGTGCATTCAGTGGTCAAGCAACGACCGACACGAATTAAAAATAGTTAATTATTTTAATTTCATTTAACAACTGGCGAAGCTGCATCTGAAAGATCAACCAATGAAATCTTCTTATTTTCCGGTAGCGCAAGGAGACGATTTAACACTTCGATTTTATTTGGTAGATCACTTACTTGGCCCCATTGGATTAGCAGGGTCGGCTTGCGTAAACCGGAGGTCATACTCACGATTTGCGAATCAGAGATGACCAAACTTGTCATGCTCTCCAAGATGGCGGTGGGCATAGCAGCAACAAATTTGGCAGCTGATTTTCGGGTCAAGTTATTGCTGTAGTTGAGTGAGATATTCGGAAGGTGTGAATTGGGAAGATTGGCGCTTTGTGGGAGTAGAAACTCGATTCCATCGCCATCTAGATATTTCGTTGCGCCAGATTGGTCGATGAATTGAGCGACCGGAACTCGTGGGGTTATCGAAACTGAAATTGTTCCCTTAAGCCAATTGCGGGCGATTTTCTCTTCTTTGATCCAACTAATTCCGGCCAATTTGTTGGATGTTCCCGCCAAGTTAAGTCGGGCCAATTTATCCCCCACGGCTATTGAATTAGAGCCAGTGCCTTCAATCGTGGTGCTTATTTGTAAGGCTTGCGGCGATCCTGCTTCAACACCGGAATAAGAAATTTTCTTTACTACCAAAAGGTTTGACCATCCCAGACCATATGCCGATGTTGCGATAAGAGTGACAACTAGGAAAGTTGTGAATAAGCGCCGAAATCGTCTTGAAAGTTTAAGCAAATCTTTCTTCCAACATTTCTAATAGGACTGGGGCAAGTGAATTAACATCACCGGCGCCAAGGGTGATGATGACATCACCTTTTGAAACGTCGGAGGCAATATCTTCAACTATCTGCAACATAGAAGGCTCGTACTTGGCCTTTTCCGGCGACATGTTTCTTGATATTAAGAGTGAACTAACACCAGGAATAGGTTGCTCGCTCGCTGCATAAACTTCAAGTAAGTAGACCTGATCGGCCAAACTGAGTGCCTTTGCAAAATCTTCGGCAAAGATTTGTGTCCGCGAATATCTATGTGGTTGAAAAATGACAATTACTCTTCCTGATCCAGCAAACCGACGTGCGGTCTCAAGTGTTACCCGAACCTCAGTTGGGTGGTGGCCATAGTCATCGATAACAGATATTCCATTGACTACTCCCCGCGTTTCAAATCGACGACGAGCACCAGAGAAGCTTTCAAGGCCAGCTAATAGATCGTTTGAATTTGCACCTAGTTCGATGCCCGCAATTAGGGCGGCTGTTGCATTAAAAAGATTATGTTCGCCAGGAATCGTCAGGGTTAGCTCGCCAAGTACTTTGCCCAACCGAGCCACTCGAGCATGGCCACCTTTGGCATTTAAAGATATGTGAGAAAGGGTGAAATCGCTATTACTCATTTGATTTCCATAGGTTAAAACCTTGATATCTGGACGGTTTAGCTCGCTTACTCGCTTCAGTAAATCAACTACGCCGGGACTATCTATGCCAGCGACTAGAAAGCCACCAGTCTTTATAGATTTAACAAACTCTAGGAAGAGGTCAGAAACCGCCTGGAGATCAGGGAAATGATCTACGTGGTCTAACTCTAAATTTGTAATGATGGCGCCGAGCGGGCGGTACTCGAGAAATGAACCATCTGATTCATCAGCTTCGGCTACGAATATATCGCCGGAACCTAAGTGGGCATTTGTCCCTGCCCGATTAATCATGCCGCCAATTGCAAATGATGGATCCAAGCCAGCTCGTTGAAGGGCAACGGTTAACATCGAAGTAGTTGTTGTTTTTCCGTGGGTTCCTGCGACTGCAACAGATTTTGATTCAGACATTAAGAGCGCAAGGGCTTGGGCTCTACTCAAAATCTCCAGACCAGCGCTTTTTGCTGCCACCAATTCTGGATTCAAATGATTAATTGCACTTGAAACGACTAACAAATCTGCATCCTTCAAATTGCCTGCATCATGACCAACACAGATTCGAGCACCAAGAGTTTCCAGGCCCGTTAAGACTGCAGATTCTTTGGCATCTGATCCAGATACTTCAATGCCAAGTGAAATCATTATTCGTGCGATACCGCTCATTCCGGCACCGCCTAGACCAATAAAGTGAACCCGGCGCGATTTAAGCTGCGTCAGATCCATAATTAAACTTTAGCCAACGTTTCCAATGCCAATCGACCAATTAGGGCATCGGCGTGAAGAAGATTGGTATCAATAGGGAAATTTCCAGAATTTTTCGCCTTACTCAGTAGCGAATCGAGCTTTGAGACCAACCACTCTGAGGAAAATTCAGAATTTCGACAAAGTTCGGCTTGGCCAGCCGAGACTAAATCAAGGGCATTGGCTTCCTGTTCGCCATTGCCAATTGGAAGTGGAACAAGTAACGCATAGGTACCAGTCGCAGCGATTTCCGCGCAAGATACCGCGCCGCTTCTTGAAATTATCAAATCACTTGCCAGATAGATCTCTGCCATATTTTCAATATATGAAAGTGGTGTGTAACCCGTAATTTTTAGTGGGAGTTGATTTCTCTTCCCTACCGCGTGAATCACATTGCAATTCTTTGCCAGGACCTTGGGTAGGGATGTTGCGATTACCTCGTTTAGCTTCGTTGCTCCGAGGGAGCCCCCGAATACAAAAATCGTTTGCTTATCTGGATTTAGATCAAGCGATTTGAGAATTGCCGACCGCTTTTCAATTCTTTGTGCCGAAGTCAATTTTGAAATCTGGGCAATCTCTGAACGTATCGGCATTCCAACAACTGTCGCGTTGGCGAATAGCGAAGATTGTGATTTCGTACCCCCAAAGGCGATGGTCAAGTGCTTTGTGAGTTTTGCGCCAAGACGGTTGGCCCATCCTGGCTTCACATTAGCTTCATGGATGATTATTGGAACGCGCATGACCCAGGCTGCCACATAGACCGGAGCGCTTACATATCCACCGAACCCGATTACCAGATCCGCCCGACGTAAAATCGAAACCGATTGCCAGAACGAGATTTTGAAACGAAAGGCCCAACTAAGAATTGAAAAATTAACTGATCTAGGAAAAACCGCTTTTGCAATTTTGTGAAATTTCCAACCTGTTCGAGGAATTAAATCCATCTCAATGCCATGTCTTGTGCCAACAAATTCGCAGGTAACTTCTTTGCTATTGGCTTCCAACCATTTACCGACAGCGATCGCGGGTTCGACGTGGCCGGCAGTTCCGCCGCCAACAAGAATTACCCGCTTCACGCTTTAGCCGCCTTCCGTTCGCGCAATATGGCCTTAAGTTCTGGCTCGCTTCTAGCAACATTCAACACAAAGGCTATCGCCAGGAAATTTGCGATTAACGATGAGCCGCCATACGAGATAAATGGAAGCGTAACGCCAATTACCGGAACTAAGCCCACATCGGTAAGTAGATTGACCAAGATTTGAAGAATTAACCAGCAACCGATTCCAGTCACTGCATACTTTGAGAAGGAATCTTTGGTGTGAATCGCAACTCGGAAGATTGCAAATATTAAAATCGCATAAAGAGCAATGACCGCAACGGTGCCGATCAACCCCATCTCTTCGCCAATAACCGAGAAAATAAAATCGGTATGTGCTTCAGAAAGATTTGCCCACTTCTGCTTACTTGCGCCAATTCCAACCCCAAAAATTCCACCGCTTGCCAAACTCATAAGGCTATGAGCGGGTTGCCAACCAGCGAACTTATAAACCGCCGGAGCAAACGGATCCATAACTGCGCGAAATCTTCGAAGTCGGCTTGGCTGACTTATTGCATAGATAACGGAAGCTCCAAGAACAAGAATTGAGACAATCGATACGCTCTTCAAATCAATACCGGATATAAAAAGTAGTGCGACCACGATTCCGGCAACAATCATGGCAGTACCTAAATCTTTTCCGGCCATAATCAAACCCAAGAACGCTAGCGCACCTGGACCAATCAATATCCAGGCTTTTGAATTTTGCCCAGCTGCAATTCGCTCTTCATGTTTGCGAAGCATCAAGGAGCAATAAAGAATTAAAGCCAATTTCGCAAATTCACTTGGTTGAATTAAAAAGGAACCGACCCCAATCCAGTTCTTATTTCCGTTGATCGATTTACCAATCAAAATCGGCAGAGTTAAGAAGAAGGCACCGCCTAGAAATGAGATCCGCGCCAAACTAATCCATTTGGACAGCGGAACTATTGACCCCCAGGCAGCTAATCCCACACCAATTACAAGGAATAGAAATTGCTTTAGAAAAATTGAATAGGCATTTCCGGATTGTTCGAGTGAAGTTACCGATGATGCCGAAAGCACCATGACTAAACCAAGTCCGGCTAGCGAGGTGACGGATACCAAGATCATTAAATATGAAGCTGTTGGCTTACTTAAGAAATTTCGATATTGCGAACTCTTTTCACTCGCCATTACTT
The DNA here is from genome assembly GCA_036745395.1 of Candidatus Nanopelagicaceae bacterium. GTDB lineage: Bacteria > Actinomycetota > Actinomycetes > Nanopelagicales > Nanopelagicaceae > AAA044-D11. The sequence goes on from DAIOGD010000006.1 coordinate 5,009, forward strand.
AATCGCCTCCACCGCTCTTGCAAACAAGTCACCGCGCTCGGCATATGATTTAAATTGATCCATCGATGCACATGCTGGCGCAAGAAGTACCACATCCCCGGCGCTTGCGATTTCTTGAGCCTTGGCGACCACCTTCGCCATCAACTCGGACTTATCGTCACTATCAATCTTATGAATCGCTACCTGTGGGGCATGCTTAACAAGCGCGCTTTCAATTAGGTCTCGATCGGTACCAATTAAAATTGCGCCTTTAATTCTTTTGCCATATTTCTGAACCAAATTGTCCATCTTGGCGCCTTTGGCCAAACCACCAGCAATCCAAATTACCGATTCAAAGGATCCAAGTGCTGCAGCTGCGGCATGAGGGTTTGTTGCCTTTGAATCATTTACCCAGAGCACATCGTTAATCTTGGCAACCTCTTGAAGTCGGTGACTGTCTAACGTAAAACTTTGCAGACCTTCTTTAACAACCGGATGAGGAATTCCGAGGGCTAAGGAAATACCGGCCGCCGCCATCGCATTTGAAACATTATGGGGAACCGTCGGCCTAATGTCAGTTAGTTCACCAAAACTTTCCGCCGAATTTGGATCCACCACAAAGGCGCGATCAACCAACAACTCTTCGACCAAACCAATCTCCCCTGCCTGAGGAGTATCAAGACCGTAAAAAATCTTCTTGCCTGCGAAGGAGGTTGTTCTAAGAATAATTTCTGGATCAGATAAGTTGAGGATGGCGCACTCACTCATGGCTAATAGCTTCAACTTTGCATTTGCATAGTCGTTAAAACTTCCATGCCAATCAATATGATCTTCGGCAATATTCAAAATTGCGCAAGCCTTAAATCGAGGTAGTTCGCTCCATTCAATCTGGAACGACGAAAGCTCCAAAATAAGTGTGCCAAAACGCTCTGTGGATGAAACCGCGGTAATCGCCGGCAATCCAACATTGCCACATGCAACAGCCTTGATCCCGCTCTTGGAAAAGATTGCTTCGGCCATCTGCACGGTAGTTGTCTTTCCATTTGTGCCAGTTACTGCGACCCAATTTTGTTCCGGGTTTACTTCAGATCTCACGAGCCAAGCAAAATCAATTTCACTAATAGTCTCTGTTCTGCTTGAAGCAAGAGATTGAATAATTTGATTATCTCGCCGCCAACCAGGTGAAACTATCGCGAGGTCGTATTGACCTTCAGGCATTGTAATTACTTTAAATTTACTTACTAGATCCGCTTTCTCATCCAATAATTGGAATTCGATATTGCGCGAACCTAAAAATTCAGCAAGTGCCTCGCCGGTCTTTCCAGCACCAACAACAAGAACACGTTTATTTTTAAGTTCTTCAAGGTAGGACATTATTGAGAAACAACCCATTGTCCGTAAAAGAGTCCAAGTCCTGCAGCAACGCTCAAGCCGGCGATAATCCAGAAGCGAATTACGATTGTTACTTCTCCCCAACCAAGTAATTCAAAGTGATGATGTAGCGGTGCCATTTTGAAAATTCGCTTTCCGCCGGAAATCTTGAAATAGCCAGTTTGAATAATTACCGAGAGGGCGCTGATTACAAAGAGTCCGCCAAGTAATACGAGCAACATCTCGGTTCGTAGAACAATTGCGATTCCCGAAATGGCGCCACCTAAAGCCAGGGACCCAACATCTCCCATAAAGATTCTCGCTGGTGAGGCATTCCACCAAAGAAAACCAGCACACGAACCAGCAAGTGCAGCTGCTAGCACCGCAATATCGAGCGGATCGCGCACCTCATAACATTGGGAAACTTGGCCCACGATTGCACAGCTTTGTTTGAACTCCCAGACACCAATCAAGATAAATGCCAAGAAGGCGAGAATTGCCGCACCAGACGCCAGTCCATCTAACCCGTCAGTGAGGTTTACGCCATTACTTGTTCCGAGAACTAGGAAGATAATCCAAATAACAACCGCAACCGATCCAATTACAAATGAGGTTTCACGAACAGTTGAAAGGTGAAGTGAAATTGGTGTTAAGCCGTATGTGTCTCGAAATCTAAGTCCAGCCATCGCAAAAGCAATTGCAACCAAAGCTTGTCCGAATAGCTTTTGCTTAGCCCGTAATCCAAGGGATTGTCGGCGAGAGATCTTTAGCCAATCATCCAAGAATCCAACAAATCCAAGACCGGTCATAAGTCCGATCACCAGGAGCGCTGAGGCGCTTAAAGAAACACCCGTTAAGAGGTGGCTTACCAAATAGGAAATGGTGCTTGCAGCAATCAATATAGCGCCGCCCATAGTTGGTGTTCCGCGCTTTGTGTGGTGGCTCTTTGGTCCATCATCGCGGATCTCTTGGCCATAACCTCGCTTGGCTAAGGTCCGAATAAATATCGGTGTTAAAAGGAAACTAAGTAGCGTTGAAAGAGATCCTGCAAAAATTATGCCCTTCAATTACTCATCCCCGCCTTCGGTTGCGATAACCCTATGCTTCAGCGAATCAATAATTCCAATTGCCAACTTTTCAAATCCCTCTGCGCGTGATGCCTTCACAAGTACTACATCACCTGGTTGAAAGTGTGAGACAAGTGAGAGCGCTTGTGAATAAGTTGGGAAGTAGTTCAATTGACTCTCCCCTTCAAAATTCTTTGCTCCGTTTAAATAATCCTCGGTTCCGATACTTACAATCTGATCGATTCCGATTTCAGACGCGAGTCTGCCAACCCCTTCGTGCTCTTGGATAGCCAACTCGCCGAGTTCATGCATCATCCCAAGAAATGCCCAGCTAACCCCACCCCGCTCTTGCGCGAGTAGTGCAAGGGTTCTAAGCGCCGCGCCCATGCTTTGCGGATTGGCATTGTATGAATCGTTTATCAAAAGTATTCCGGCCTGCTCAGTTAGTTCCATACGCCAACGACTTGAGAGTTCGGCAGTTGATAACGTGGCAGCTATTGAATCAATTGGAATTGAAAGCGCTGTTGCAACCGCCGCTGCAGCTAAAGCGTTTGCAACCTGATGCATGCCAAGTAATTGCAAACTAACCGCTGCCCGGCCACTTGTCGTCACCAAATCGAAGTGCGCCCGGCCTTCTCGCATTTCCAGGTCTGCTGCTCGAACATCGCAATCTGAAATCTCGCCAAAGGTAATCTTCTTTAACTCTAAATTATCTGCCATTGTTGGCGTGAATTCATCATAAGTTCCAAGGACCGCGGTGGCGCCTGTTGGTAGACCGAGGATTAGTTCTTGTTTGGTTGCCGCGATCTCTTTCCTAGATCCAAATTCACCTATGTGGGCGCTACCTACACCAAGGACAACCCCAATTTCTGGCTTTGCAATCGAAACCAAATGGGCGATATCACCGCGGTGCCTTGCTCCCATTTCAACAATACAAAACTTGGTATTTTCATCGCACTTTAGAATGAGGAGCGGAACACCAAGCTCGTTATTCAGCGAGGCTTGTGGAGCGATTGTATTTCCGGCTACTTCTAGGACATGTCGAAGTAAATCTTTTGTTGTGGTCTTACCCTGCGAACCAGTAATTCCAATTACATGTAAATCTTTCAATTTTGATCTAACTTCGATTGCCAATTTCGTAAGCGCTACTTGGACATCTGAAACTAAAACTGTTGGAAACCCGGTTTCCTTGCTTGCGAGAAGAAATTCCGCACCATTGGAAATCGCATCCTTTGCGTAATCATGGCCATCTACTTTGGCGCCGACAAATGCCGCAAAGAAGGTGCCAGGTACCGCTTCTTTGGAATCGATTACCGGATAAGCCTTAGTTTTATCGTTCGGGGATAGCCCTTTCAGCTCACCGGAAACAATCCTTGAAATTTCCGCAAAGGTAAGTTCAATCATGAGAGTTCCTCAATTGCTCGAGCGAGTTCAATTCGATCATCAAAGGGGTATTTCACGCCAGAAACTTCTTGTCCGGTTTCATGTCCTTTGCCCAACATAACCAAACAATCCCCGGGGCTTGCCGTTGTGACCGCAAAGGCGATTGCTTCAAGGCGATCTGCGATAACCACATCACCTTCGCGAAGATCAAGCCCATTCGTCATCTCGCTCAAAATAACATCAGGATTTTCGGATCTTGGGTTGTCGCTCGTGAAAATTGCAACATCGCTTCCAGCTAGAAGTTGTGCGCCCATAAGCGGACGCTTTGATTTATCACGATCACCGCCACAGCCAAGAACTGCGATGATCTTTCCAGTAGATTGTGAACGCAGCGATGCGAGCACTCGAGCTACTGCATCAGGGGTGTGGGCATAATCAACTAACGCTAGAAAGTCCTGGCCAAGATCTACTTTCTCCAAGCGACCAGCGGCGCCCGTCAATAAATGAAGTTTGCTTCCAATCAAGAGTGGGTCTATCTCATTTTCAAAAGCTATCGCGACGGCCATAAGTAAGTTGTCTAAATTGTGTTCGCCTATCAGCCCGACTCGGCCTTCAATAAGAATTCCACCGGTGCCTCGAATCGCAACGTCATATCCATTTGTGAGTGATTCAATTTTGTCATAGTGCCATTGAGCTTTCCGATTTGATTTCGAAATGGCAACTACCGGTATTTCCGCCTTTTCAAAGAGCCTTATTCCATAGTCATCATCAATATTTATAAAACCAAGTTCGGCGAATTCGTGCGTAAACAATTTACTCTTAGCGGCAAAGTAGCTTTCCATGTCGCCATGGAAGTCCAAATGGTCCTGCGTTAAGTTAGTAAAAGCAGCGATTTTAAATCTACTCCCCGAAATTCTTCCAAGCTCAATCGCATGACTACTTACTTCCATCGCCGCTAACGGAATATGACGTTCGCAAATAGTGGCAAAAATTGCCGCGATTTCTGGGGCTTCGGGAGTAGTGAAAGATGTGTCGAACCTGTCTCCCCCAATAGCAATTCCAGTAGTTCCGATTAACGCCGAATCCTTATTTGCAAGGTGCCAAATTTGATTAAGCAAAGAGGTTGTCGTTGTCTTACCATTTGTTCCGGTTATGCCGACCAGTGAAAACTTAGTAGTTGGGAAGTCGTAAAACCAAGCACAAATATTTCCGAGAATTTTCCGTGGATTTTCAACAACGATTGTCGGAAGCTTTCCACCAACCAAGACCGAACCTTCGGAATCTGTTAAAACCGCTACCGCACCCGCAGTTATCGCGCTATCAATGAAACTGGCGCCATGGTTATTGATTCCAGGCAATGCAACGAAGAGGTCGCCGGATATTAAATCCTTTGAATTAGAAACTACTCCGGTGAACTCAAAATCTATTTTGCAATCTAGGCCCAAGTAATTTGATAGCTCTTTACAAGTAGCTTTATATTCTTGAACTGGCCTAATCATTGTTTCAACGCAACTTTACTCAAATCCGCTTCGGTGAGCGGAAAGGCTTTCTCGTAAGTATTTGTAGGCGGGACGTGCTTTGTCTGAAGAACGAAACTCATAACCTTTTTAAATACTGGGCCGCCTAGTGAACCGCCCCAGTGCAGTCCTTGCGGATCTTGAATCGTCACGCTCACCACATACTTGGGTGCATCCGCCGGTGCAAAACCAATGAAAGAAGCGGTGTATCCGCTGTAGCAACCACACTTGTCGCTGTATCGCATCGCTGTTCCAGTTTTGCCTGCAACCCGGTATCCCGGAATCGCGGCCGTTGGCGCGGTTCCATTTTCAGAGACTACGCTCTCTAGCATTTGACGAATCGTCGCAGCGGTTTGCGAGCTAACGACACGTTCGCTCGTTTGATCCTTTGCTGGTGAATAATTTCCGGAACTATCCGTTGTTCCTGCTACTACGGTTGGTGTCACTCGTACGCCATCATTGGCGATCGTTGCAAAAACACTTGTTGCTTGGAGGGCTGTAACAGAGTATCCCTGACCGAATGAAATTGTCGGTAGCGAGCTACCAGACCATTGGGAGATAGGGTGCAAAATTCCAGGTGATTCCCCTGGCAGGTGCGAGCCAGTACTTGATCCAATGCCAAACTTTGTTAGGTAGTTATAAAGTGTTTGGCTACCTAACTCCTGCCCAACTTGAATAGCGCCGGTGTTACTTGAAATAGCAAGTGCACCAGTTGCAGTAAGCCTTTCGGTGGCGTGCTTTTCGTGGTCATGAAAGCTATCTGGGCCGACCTTTAGTGAATATGGAATTGTAAAGACCGAATTCGGCGTAATTTTCTTCTCTTCTAGCGCTGCAGAATAAGTAATTACCTTTCCAGTTGAACCTGGTTCATATGTATCTTGCACCGCTGGATTTCTAATACTCGCCAGACTGATTGTCTTTTTATCGGCTGGATCAAATGTTGGTGCACTCGCCTCTGCCAAAATCCCACCAGTCTTCGGGTCCATGACAACAACTGTTCCTGATTTAGCATGATCTGCCTTTACGGCAGATGAAATAGCATCTTGCGCAACCCATTGAATATCACGATCGACCGTCAACCTGATTGAAATTCCAGGCTTGGCATCAACTCTTACTTTGGCAGAGCCCGGAATGACTGTGCCGGCGCC
>DAIOGD010000006.1:11573-22075 GCA_036745395.1 Candidatus Nanopelagicaceae bacterium
ATTTCTGCTGCCTTGGCTGGATCAGTAATTTCGGTTTGATCAACAACGATGTTTACGGCGGCAACACTTCTGGCAAGCTCAACGCCGTTTACATCCGAAATTAATCCTCGGGGGGCGAGCAAGACTGAGTAATTCTGTAATTCTCGATTGGCCTTAGCGCTAATTGAATTAGCTCGCACTACTTGAACTGAGAAAAGTTGACATACGATTACCGCGAAAATCAACAAGGTTCCGACAAAAAGAAATTGAATTCGCCTGTGGACTATTGCATGGTGCTTCATTGGTTTGTGCCCATGTTTATATAGCTAATTTGAGGTGCCGGGACCATGCCGATTCTTGCCGCAGTAGCCGCAAGTTGATCTGGCGAATTTTTGGCATCCACTAACTTCATGATCGCATCTCGTTGATCCATGGTGACATTTCTTTGATGCTTTAGGTGTTGCAAGGTAAATGCGTCTTGGGTCATCAAGATATTTATTAGGGCAACAACCAGAATATTTAAAGTCACTACGAGGCTGATCGTAAAAACAAATCTCCTGGAATGAATTCGAGCGGTTGCCTGTTTTACGGATACTAAGGAGAGAAATGGCCGGCCAGATCTTGGAAGTTCAAAAGTTGGAATTAGCGTTGTAATTGCCATTATGCAGCCACCCGCTCTAGGGCCCGCAGGCGCATTGAACCAGCACGTGGATTTTCAATAATTTCGCTATCGCTAGCAGCTTCACTCCCCCGAATAACTAATTCGTAGTCGGGTTTTGAATTTGGAAGATCTATTGGCAAACCTAGAGGTGAGCGAGTTTTTGTAACTTCAGCAAAGGCGCTCTTAACAATCTTGTCCTCGAGTGATTGGTAGGACATAACAACAAGGCGGCCTCCAACAGAAAGCGATGCGATTGCCTGTGGAATTGCGCGTTCTAGCACTGCAAGCTCTTGATTAACTTCAATTCGAAGGGCTTGGAAGGTTCGCTTTGCTGGATTTCCGCCAGTTCGGCGGGTTGCCGCCGGGATACTTACCTTTACAAGTTCGGCTAAATCTTTTGTTGTCTCAATTGAATTGCTCTCGCGAGCCTTTATTAAATTATCAACGATTCGAGTTGCAAACTTTTCTTCACCGTAATTTCTTATAACTCTAACTAGATCGTTTCGCGAATAGGTGTCGATTACCTCTTTTGCGCTAATCCCACTTGTCTGATCCATCCGCATATCTAGCGGAGCGGGCTGGGAATAAGAAAAACCACGTTCAATATTGTCGAGTTGCATCGAAGAGACGCCTAGGTCAAAGAGAATTCCATCCACGCTATCAATTCCAAGCTTTGCCAAAACGTTGGCAAGCTCGTCATAAACTGCGTGAACAATTACTACGCGATCTATTACTTCCGCTAAGTTTTCTGTCGCTAGTGCGATTGCACTCGTGTCGCGATCTAAACCAATAACTTTCAGATTTGGAAAGGCCTTAAGTAGCGCCTTGGTATGACCACCCTGACCTAGCGTTGCATCAACAATTACGGGATTGCTCTTATTTTGAATGCCAGGGGTCAGCAAAGCGACGCAACGTTCGAGTGCAACTGGAATATGTTGTTGCATTCTGCTTCCCCTTTCTATTCACTTTCTTTTTATCTGTTATTGATTTATTTATTGCTACTGATATGAACTCTGGTCATCGCCGGCCGACGGATCTTGGGGGTTACGGCGCCGGGGAAGGGGCGTCGCAATTGAGGTCGGCGATGGCCACAACTCATATCTGGTTTCATTAACCTGTTTCATTAATTGGCTTCTTCTTTTGGATTTCTCCTAGAACAAACCTGGCAACACCTCCGAAGAAACATCAGAGAAAGATTTTTCGCGATCTGATAAGTAACTTTCCCAAGAAGCGCTATCCCAAATTTCCAACCGAGTGTTTGCGCCAATAACGACACAATCTTTTTCAAGGCCGGCATAAGTGCGAAGTCCGCTTGGAATAGTTACGCGACCTTGCTTATCTGGAACTTCGTCATGAGCACCGGCGAACATCACGCGCATGTAGTCACGGGCAGCTTTTTCGGTAACTGGAGCTCCGCGAAGGCGTTCTGTAATCGCAGAAAATTCCCCGCTAGGAAATACGTAGAGGCAACGCTCCTGGCCTTTGGTGATTACCAAGCCGTTTGCCAATTCATCTCGAAATCTGGCGGGAAGGATGATCCGCCCTTTTTCATCAAGCTTTGGTTCGTGGGTACCTAGAAACATCTGACCCACCTCCCCTTTTCTTACTTCATTTACGCTCAAATCCCCCCGGAATTGAGTACATGCACCACTTTACTCCACTTTTCTCCATTTTCAACCATCTTTACCCATTTATTTCCCATTTCCCCCCAATTTTTGGCATGAAAAAACCACCCTCGATCTGGTGTGATCTGGGTGGTTAAAAGGAGATTAGAGAGAGACTTGAAAGAGAGACCTAATTAGCGGTCGAAGTTACGACCTTCCCAGCGATCCTCAAGACGCTTAGACCAGTTCTTTTTAGCGCCATTTGCCTTGCCTGAACCGGCTTTTCCGTTCGCTCCAAAGGCGCGAAGGTTGGTTATCACAAGCACAAGCCCGCCAAGTGCGATTAGAAATCCAATGATTCCTACAGCCGGGGTCTTAATAACTAGTCCGGCAAGTAGGACTGCCATGCCGCCAAGGAGGCCGGCAAGGCCGGCAAGTGCTCTTCCGGATTGCGGAGTTCTCGTTGATCCGTTCAACGTGGATACTAAACGAGGATCTTCCTGCGTTAAGGCAGCTTCCATCTCTGCCAGAAGGCGTTTTTCATGTTCAGAGAGAGGCATATTCAGAGAATATCACTCATCGTCATCTTCGGTACTTTCGATTAATCGGGCAGGACGTACGCTGCCCCGGCCAAACCTGGCGCTAGCCCGATCAATTGCAACCGTAGCCTCTCGCCAACCCTTCTCTCGCTCCCCTAGTTCAAGTTGGAAGGCACCGCTTTCGCCATCAACCAGGCCATCTAGCGCAACACCAACGAGTCGAATCCGAGCCCGATCTAACTTCAAGGTCAGGAAGAGATTTCGCACAACATCGAAAACTTCTTGTGTTCCACTTATTGGAAGTGCGAAAGTTTTTGAACGAGTAATTGTTTTGAAATCTGCAAATCTAACTTTTATCGAGATTGTTTTCGCGGCATATTCCTTTGCCCGTAATCGATACGTGGCTTTTTCAGTCAGACGCAAAAGTTCTTTCAAGATAATCTCTTGATCTTCAATATCGTAATCAAAAGTTTCGGCTGCGCTGATGGATTTATCTACTTCCTCGGGCTCGACATCTCGATAGTCCCGACCCCAAGCCAGTTCGTAGAGGGAACTTCCGGCGGCTTGGCCTAGCGCTCGTATCAAGGTATTTAGCGGTGTATTTGCAATGTCTGCAACTGTTCGCAACCCAAGTTTTTGTAACTCCTCATTTGTCTTCGGGCCTACACCCCACATTGCCTTAACGGGAAGTGGGTGGAGAAATTCCAAGATGCGATCTGGTGCAATTTCTAAAACGCCATTTGGTTTACATCTTCCCGATGCTAACTTTGCAATGAACTTATTTGATGCAATTCCAACCGAGCAAGTTATTCCTTGTGAGGTTACAACTCTCTTTCTAATAAGTTCGGCGATCTCACGACCACTTCCGAGTAGGCGCTTTGCGCCAGTTACATCAATAAAAGCTTCATCTAACGAAAGTGGTTCAACCAGCGGCGATATCTCCGAGAAAATTTCCATAATATGGCTAGATACTTCGGCATAGCGAGCCATATTTGGTGGAATGAAAATCGCATGCGGAGCCAATCTTCTTGCCTGTCCCACGGGCATTGCAGAATGAATTCCAAACTTTCTAGCTTCATAATTCGCCGCAGAAACAACTCCTCTAACCCCAGAGCCAACAACAACTGGCTTTCCTTTTAGCGTTGGGTTGTCGTGCTCTTCGACAGAGGCGAAGAAGGCATCCATATCTACATGCAGGATCGTTGCAAAACTTTCACCCACTGATGGCTCCGTCACGAGAACTGAGGTTACGCCACTTTTCATAAGAAGCCGCTAGATCCCAAGCCGCAGTCGCGCGAAGTGAAATTCCCCTAGCCCCGGTTCTACGAATAACTCCCCTAGCTAAAAATAGCCAGGAGTTTTTTAAAAGGCCGGCATAGCTATTTTGTACATCCTCAAAGAAAGTTAAATCGTTGCAACCATGGCCATCATCAAGAGTAAGAAACATAACTCGTCGACCAGATCTAATCGGCGGCGTTTGCAATGAAACCTTTACACCAGCGACTAAAACCGAACTTCCGGCACGATGCTTCATTAGATCACTCGAACGAACCGCCCCGATTGAATTTAGGAAATCGCCATAAAACTCAAGTAGATGGGTCGAAATATCCATGCCAGTTATCGCTACCTCGCTTCGTACTTGCTCGCTAGTGGTTAGATCTGGCAGGCCGCTCGGAAGCAATTCGGTTGGACGTAGTTCGAAAGTTAATTGGTCGCCAGAGTTCTTACTTCCAGTTAAGCGATATAGATCTTGTAAATGCAATAAGAGATCACGGCGATTTAACTCTGAATTATTTAAATTATGTATTCGATCTAGCGCCCCAATCATTACTAGATTTTCTGCTACCGGCCTACTAACCCCAGAGCGATAAATAAAATCTGCTAGATCTAGGTATGGTCGCCCTGCAATTATCTTTGCAATCTCATCACCGCTTATTCCACCAATATCCGATAACGCCATCCGAATCGCAAAACCGCTTGCATCTGGGAGCGATAACTTCTTTCCGGAACTTTTCGAATCAACTGCGGTGAATGGTGCCCGCCCGCCAGATTCACTTTCACCATCGACTAACTCGATGCGATAAGTAGCATCCGAATAATTAATATCGATTGGATTGATTGCAATTCCCCATTGCCGTGCCTCATCCAATAAGACTCGCTTTGGATACATTCCAGGATCATGGGTAAGTACCCCGGCTAAGAAAGCCGCTGTGTGATGGGTCTTTAACCAGGCGGATTGATAAGTTGGCAATGCAAAAGCGGCGGCATGTGCTTTGCAAAAGCCAAAGGAGGCAAAGGCGCGCAAGATCTCCCAAACTTCAGAGACTACTTTCTCCTGGTAGCCATGTGCGATCGCGGTTTGAAAGAACCAATCGCAGACGCGTGCTTGGCCATCAAAACTTCCTAGTTCGCGCCGCTTCTCATCGGCCTCGGCATAAGTAATTCCAGTTAGCTTGGCAATAATTCTTATTACCTGTTCGTGGAATACAACTACTCCTTCGGTCTCATCCAATATGTCAACCAAGTCAGGATGAATGATCGATCTACTACTTAAGCCCTGTCTGGAATTTAAGAATGGTCTGATCATGTCGCTCTTTACTGGACCCGGACGGAAGAGCGAGATATCGATAATTAAATCGGTAAAAGAATCCGGTGAGAGTTTGCCAACTAGTTCGCGCTGTCCTGGGCTTTCGATTTGAAATATCCCAAGTGTTCGGGTCGATTTAATTAGATCAAAGGTAGGGACATCAGCCAGATCAACTTGGTCGATATCAATTTTTTCACCAGTCAACCGTTCTACTTCCGACAATGAATAAGCGATTGCCGATTGCATTCGAACGCCAAGTACATCTAGCTTTAGAAGTCCGATCGCTTCGACATCATCTTTATCAAAGACCACCGAGGCATATCCAGAGGCACTATTTTCAATCGGGGCGCGATCTTGTAGGCCTAAATCCGAGAGCGCAATTGCGCAAGGATGCATCGATAGGTGTCTTGGTAAACCATCTAATCGGCCAGCTAATTCAATTGCAGTACGAAGAATCGGAGTATTTAGATTTAGATGTTTTAGCTCTGGCAAATTTGCCAGCGCCTTAGAAATATTTCGCGATCTAATGTGTGGAAGTGATTTAGCAATTTGATCAATCTCCATTGGAGAAATCCCCATAGCTGCGCCAACATCTCGAATCGCATGCCGCGCCCGGTAGGTTTCGACCATCGATACCGTCGCGCAACGCGATTGATTGCCGGGCTTGCTCCAGTCGTTATCGCCATAGCGTTCAAAGATTGCATCATAAATTTCAAGGCGCCTGGCAGATTCAACATCGATATCAATATCTGGCAATTCACCGCGAAGCGGAGAACAAAAGCGTTCCATCAATAAGCCATGGCTTATTGGTTCGACTCCGGATATTCCTAGAAGATGGCAGATAAGCGATCCGGCGCCACTACCTCTTGCGGCCACGCGAATTCCACGCAACCTTGCGAGATCGGTGATATCGGCAACCGTTAAAAAATATGTTTCAAAGCCGAGCCCGGTAACGGTTGATAGTTCTTCTTCCAACCTTGAACTAGCGATAATCGATTGGGCGCCAGAATATTTTTTGCTTAGCCCAGCTTCGCAACGCTCACGTAATTGTTTTGCTAATTCGATTCGATTTCGAGCACCGACAACGCTGGCTTCCGGTAAATGGACTTCACCAATCCCAACATCGGTGCGCGCCGATAGCAAAGATCGTTCGGTCCATTCTTGCGTCGTCCTTAAAAGTGATCGACCAGATCGCTCGCCCGCCAAGCGCGAGATCTCATCGGCAATCGAAAACATCTGTGGGCTGCTTTTTAGATAGCCCTCGCTATTTTTTCGATCAATACTCTTATTGCTAAGTGGAATTAGCCGCCTTGTTGCATCAAGCACATCAGCTACTGGACCATCTTTACGGTCCAACATACGAACCGAATTTGTTAGTACTGCTGGGAGATCATTATCTCGCGCAAAAGCCAACGACTTTGCGGCGTAAGAAGTCGAATATGGCCCATCCCCTTTTGCCAAGTGGGTTACACATTCAATGGCTTGATCGGCAAAGATTTCGCGCGTGCTGTTGAAGATTGAGATTGCCTCGGCTTGTTTGCGAGCGCCGATTGCATTTGCTAATTGCGATTCTGGACCATGCATAATCAAAATATTCTTTGCGTAATCAGCGAAGCGATTTAGGATTTCGTAAGTCAGAACCGAGTTATCACCATTCATCTTTATCGCAGTAAGTAAGCGATAGAGCGATGGCAAGTGGCCGCTTTGGGCCAATAGGGTCACCCGGAACTTTTGTTGGATGAAACTTAGATTTACGCCCAGGATTGGGGTTATTCCATTTGCCTCACAGCTTTGTACAAAGCGAATCGCACCTGGCGCGCCATCTCGATCGGTAAGCGCTAGCGCCTTCATGCCAAACTCGCTCGCCCTTGTAACTAGTTGGTCAGCATGCGCCGTTCCGTATTTAAAGGAATAGCCGCTAGCCACTTGTAGATGGGTGAAGGAAGTTGCGTAAGCCATCTCTATTTGAATTTCTTTATCAAGAATTACTGGCAGGTCTAGATGTCGGCCTAATAATCCAGCTCTTGGTTATCTCATCTAATTCGATCTCAAAGGTGGTTAGCGCCCCTTCTGGCGCCGCCTCTACCCGCCAGATAGCCCGGGCGCCATCATCTAGTGAATCTAAAATGTCTCGATCGCTTAGATGGTTATTTCCATCGCTAATTCGATTCCACCAACCACCTGATTCGCGCCACCTAGATATGACGGCATGGATCTGGAACTTATGCCCCTTATAGATGAACTCGGTTGGTTCGCCTTCTGGCGCTATTACCTGGGCCGAATTTCGTGGCTTATCTGGGTTGCTTAGTTTTTCGAACATATGTTCGAAAGATAGTCACCCCCACTGACAGGCGCAAGTAGCTCTCGTCCCGTGCCGCGAGCCTGGGATTGAGCGTGTCCAGGGAGAAATTAACCCCAAATTTAGGCAACACACCCGATTATTAGTTGAAAGTTCAACAACCAAGCCCTACCTTTGAGTTAAGACGTTCGCAGCAAGACCGCGACAAACTCGAACAAACTAGAAAAGGAAATAAATGAGCGCAATTCTCGTAATCGGCCGCATCCTATTTGGTGGCTTTTTCGTAATGTCAGGAATCAACCACTTCACAAAGCTTGAAGCGATGACTGGCTATGCAAAGTACAAGAAGCTACCTGCCGCAAAGCTAGGTGTTCTTCTGTCAGGCTTGATGCTACTAGTTGGTGGCGCATACGTACTTCTAGGATTCTACGCAGATCTAGGTGCACTCCTACTAGCAATCTTCCTAGTTCTAGCCGCGGTGATCTTCCACAACTTCTGGAAGGAAACAGATGCGACTGCAAAGCAGAACGAGCAATTAGCTTTCCTTAAGGACTTTGCATTAGCCGGCGCCGCATTAGTTCTATTTGCACTAATTGCAAAGCACGGCGACCTAAGCTTCGGTTGGGTCATCTCAAAGGGTCACTTAGCACTATTTAAGTAATCCGATTAGTTATTAAAAAACGCCCTCGGTTTAAATACCGGGGGCGTTTTTTAATGGAATGATCAGATTATGGAACTTGCTCAAGCAATTCTCTCAGGCCTATTCATAGGCTCGGTTCTTGGATTTGTTGGAGCTGGTGGCGCAATGCTTTCTGTGCCAATCTTGTTATACATATTTCACTTCACACCAATTCATGCAACAACCGCAGCTCTTGCGATAGTTTTTTTAGCCGCTTTCTCTGGCGTGATTCCAAAGTATCGTAAAGGCGAAGTCCTAATTCGGGATGCAATATTAGTTTGGGCATTTGGACTAACAACTAATTTAGGAACCGCGATTCTTGCCAAACATTTACCAAATAGCTTTATTACTTCAGGTTTTGCAATCATCCTCGTAAGTGCTGGGATCTCCATGCTCCGGGCACCAGCTGTAAATAGGACCGAACGAAAAGTACCGATCATTAATTTGATCTTCATATCATTAGGGATTGGTTGCATTACTGGAATTTTTGGCGTAGGCGGTGGATTCATAATGATCCCCGTTTTAGTTATCGGCTTCAATATTTCCCAGGTTAAGGCTGCCGGAACCTCACTTCTAATAATTGCCCTCAACTGTCTAACTTCTTTTCTTGGCCACCAGAGTATTTGGCATCAAATTCACTGGCGGATTCCTATTGAAATGGCGATTGCAGCCGTGGTCGTATCCACTTTCGCATCCAATTACGCTGGGAGGGCACCGCAAAAAACTCTGCGAAAGTCATTCGCATATTTACTCTTTCTGATTGCAATATGGACAGTGCTGAAGACTTGGTTCCTAGGTTAGGCTTTCTAAATGCTTCGTAAAGTCTTTGCTGAGTTCTTGGGTACCGCCGCTTTATTAGGAAGCGTAATTGGATCGGGAATCATGGCAACCAATGTCTCTTCTGACTTAGGAATGCAACTGATTATCAATATGATCTCAATTATTGCGATGTTGGTCCTATTGATACTTGTACTTGGACCAGTCAGTGGTTCATATTTAAACCCTTTGGTTACTTTGCTAGAGCTTTACTACAAGCGGATAGATGCAAAACTTGCCGGCTCTTATTTAATTGCTCAATTAATAGGTTCTTGCCTTGGGGTAGGAATTGCGGACTTGATGTACAAAAAGCCATTTTTCTTTCTATCGCATCATCAGCGCGCAGGTAGCAATATTTTTCTAAGTGAAGTTATTGCCACTGCCGGGCTAATTGGCTTGGTTCAATTCCTCAATCGCAAGGATCAAACGCGCTTGGCCCCAATAGCCATTCCGCTCTGGATTACTTCTGCTTTTTTTATGACTTCTTCGTTCGTCTTTGCAAACCCAACGGTTACATTTGCTAGATCCTTGAGTGACTCTTTTTCTGGAATATCACCGAGCTCTGTACCTATGTTTATTCTTGCGCAAATCATCGGGGCTTTACTCGGCGTCATATCCGCAAACCTAATTTCTGGGCGGGCTAACTCTTAATTAATATGAGTGAAAATATTTTAGAAAACCCAAATGTTAAGCGGGTGATTTCAACCCTGAAAGATTTGAACTTATTAGGTGAAGTTACAGCCCTTTCTGATAGCGCTCGTACCGCGCAGGAAGCGGCGGATGCTCTGGGAATCTTGGTGGGGCAAGTCGCCTCTTCAATTGTTTTTAAGTTTCCAGATGATTCTCCCCTACTTGTCATTACAAGTGGTCGGCACCGAGTAGATACCGAACTTGTTGCAAAGAACCTTGAAGTATCAAAGTTGCATCGAGTCGATGCTGATTATGTGAAAGCAAACTCTGGATTTTCTATCGGTGGAGTCTGTCCGATTGGCTGGATCACGCCTGCGACAATTGTTATTGACACAGCGCTTAACGATTATGACGTTGTTTGGGCTGCAGCGGGACATCCACACGCAGTTTTCCCAACAACCTACGAAGAACTTCTGCAAGCTACTAATGCCAAATCCATGATTGTTTCAAATGATTAAAAAACCTTACTGGAGCAAGGTCTCCGGAAATGGTGAGCCGCTTTTCTTAATTCATGGAATGGGTTCGGCAAGTACGGTTTGGCAGACGATTACTCCCGCACTTGAGTCTCATTTCAAAGTTGTATTGGTGGATCTTCCGGGTCATGGGAACACACCACTGCTTTCTGAACACAAGATGGATCCATATTCA